>JBFKMJ010000016.1:0-11895 GCA_041629915.1 Gallionella sp. | reverse complement strand
TTGTAATCGAACACCCATTGCATGGACAGCATCGACAGCAGCAGATAGCCACCGCTGGAATGCTGCACGCCCTTGGGTTTGCCGGTGGAACCGGAGGTATAGAGTATGAATAATGGATGTTCCGCGCTGACCCATTCCGGTTCGCAGGCGGTGTCCTGCTCCGCCACCAGATCATGCCACCAGATATCATGCGCCGCATTCCATGCGGTCTCGCATGAGGCACGCCGATACACGATGACACTGTGCACCATGTCACAGTCGCCTGTCGCCAGAGCTTCGTCAACCACTGGTTTCAGCGGCATCATCTTGCCGCCGCGCATCTGCGCGTCGGCGGTAATCACTGCACACGCCTGGGCGTCGGTGATGCGCTCATGCAGGCTTCTGGAAGAAAATCCGGCAAATACCACCGAATGGATCGCGCCGATGCGCGCGCAGGCCTGCATCGAGATCACCGCTTCGATGCTCATTGGCATGTAGATGATGACGCGGTCGCCCTTCTTGATGCCGCGCGATTTCAGGCCATTGGCGAACTGGCAGACGCGCTGGTGCAGATCGCGGTAATTGATTCTGGTAACCGTGCCGTCATCGGCTTCGAAAATGATGGCAGTTTTTTCCGGCTGGCTGTCGAGATGTCTGTCCAGGCAGTTCCAGGAGACGTTAAGTTCGCCGTCTTCAAACCATTTGAAGAACGGCGCATTGCTCTCGTCCAGTGTCCTGGTAAAGGGTTTTTTCCACAGCAGGGTTTCGCGCGCCAGCTTGGCCCAGTAACCTGCGTAGTCCTGCTCTGCCGCCTTGCACAAGGCCTGATAGCTTTCCATGCCGGAGACATTGGCCTGCCTGACAAATTCATCGGAAGGGTTGAATACGCGGTTTTCATGCAATACGGACTGGATGTCAGTCATTCAAGTGTCTCCTCGATAGCGGTGGCGCAAAAGAATAAATCGGGAATGGGGTGAATGTAGGTTTTTTCGCCCCAAGCTGTCAACAACAAACGCGGCGGGTTATTTGATGCTTGCCTTTAGCGCGTTTTTTGACAAGAATGGTGGCACGCTAACCGAATGCCTCTATGCCTGAAAATAACCTTGCTGATTTCTTCCTGCCAGCCGCCGGCGGTGCGATATTTCCTCCTGTCCGGTACGCGCGCGGGAAGTATTGGATTCTATCGTTCTGTTGACTTATTGAATTAAAAGGAAACTATGCCTCCACGCAAAAAAGCAGCAAAGGAAACTGATAGCAAGTTGTTCGTGCTGGACACCAATGTGTTGTTGCACGATCCGACCAGCCTGTTCCGCTTTGAGGAACACGATATCTGCCTGCCGATGTTTGTACTGGAGGAACTGGACAACAAGAAAAAGGGCATGACCGAAGTGGCGCGTAATGCACGTCAGGCCAGCCGTTTTCTGGATGAAATCGTCAGTGATGCGCCGCACAGGATAGAAGACGGCATTGCGCTGGAATCTCCCACCCACAAAAACTGTACCGGGCGGCTGTTCCTGCAGACCAGTTTCATCAAACACGAGTTGCCGCAACACCTGGAACTGGGCAAGGCGGACAACGCGATTCTTGGCGTCGTCATCGGCCTGCAGAAGCAGCAGGCCGGTCGTGTGGTGATTCTGGTCAGCAAGGACATCAACATGCGCATCAAGGCGCGTGCACTTGGCCTGGAGGCGCAGGATTATTTCAATGACAAGGTGCTGGAAGACACCGACCTGCTCTACACCGGCGTGCTGCCGTTGCCGGAGGACTTCTGGGACAGTCACGGCAAGGACATGAAGTCATGGCAAAAGGAAGGCCATACCTATTACCAGATACGCGGCCCGCTCTGTGCGGCATTGTTCATCAATCAATTTGTCTACCAGGAAAGCGGTACGCCGTTTTATGCCGTGGTGCTGGAGCAGAACGAGAAGACCGCCCTGCTGCGCACGCTGACCGATTACACTCACAGCAAAAACAATGTGTGGGGCATCACCGCACGCAACCGCGAGCAGAATTTTGTGCTCAACCTGCTGCTGAATCCGGAAATCGATTTCGTCACCTTGCTGGGGCAGGCCGGCACCGGAAAAACCCTGCTGACGCTGGCGGCGGGACTGCTGCAGACGCTGGAAACCAAACTGTATTCGGAAATCATTATCACGCGTGTGACGGTCCCGGTGGGCGAAGACATCGGTTTTCTGCCCGGTACGGAAGAGGAAAAAATGACGCCGTGGATGGGCGCGCTGGAAGACAACATGGATGTGCTGAACAAATCCGAAGAAGATGGCGGGGACTGGGGGCGTGCGGCCACACGCGACCTGATCCGTTCGCGCGTCAAGGTCAAATCGCTCAATTTCATGCGCGGGCGCACTTTTCTCAACAAGTACGTGATCATCGACGAGGCGCAGAATCTCACGCCCAAGCAGATGAAGACACTGGTGACGCGCGCCGGCCCCGGCACCAAGGTGGTGTGCATGGGCAACATCGCGCAAATCGATACGCCTTATCTTACCGAAGGCAGCTCCGGTCTGACCTATGTGGTGGACCGTTTCAAGGGTTGGGAACACGGTGGCCACGTCACGCTGTTGCGTGGGGAACGTTCGCGCCTGGCAGACTATGCCGGCGAGGTGCTGTGAAAAGCCTTTGCACAACGACTGATGAAATAACTCGCCATCTGGCTAAGTTGGCAAACTACGCCAACCAGGTCATTGGTTATGCGCTTGGTGATGCTTCGTCGCGAGCCGCCTCAAAATCCTCATGTATGAATTTATACACGCCGGTTTTTCATCGCAGCCCTCCTTGCCTGACCTGCGCTCGTTGCGTCGGGCGGAGGTTTTCATGAGCAATCGCATGGAAAAGTCCGATGCCGAATGGCGCGAGGAACTCACGCCGGAGCAATATCAGGTATGTCGTCAGTGTGGTACCGAACCGGCATTCAGCGGCGCATACTGGGACTGTCATGACACGGGCATTTACCGTTGCGTATGTTGTGGCAATGCGCTGTTCGATTCCGAGACCAAGTTCGATTCCGGTTCGGGCTGGCCGAGTTTCTGGCAGCCTTTTCGCCCTGAAAGCGTCGTTACCCGCGCGGATACCAGCCATGGCATACAACGCCTGGAAGTGTGCTGCAAAGAATGCGGCGCGCACCTCGGGCACATCTTTCCGGACGGCCCGCCGCCTACCGGACTCCGTTTCTGTATCAACTCGACCGCGCTTGCACTGGATCGAAATTAACCCTTTATCGCCATCATGAAATTACTGTTCGACCTGTTTCCCATCATCCTGTTTTTCATTGCCTTCAAGGTATTTGATATCTACGTTGCCACGACGGTGGCTATTGCCGCGACCACTATTCAGATCATCTGGACGAAATGGCGTCACGGCAAGGTCGATGTGATGCTGTGGGTGAGCTTTGTCATTATTGCCGTGTTTGGCGGCGCCACGCTGGTGTTGCACGATGCAACCTTTATCAAACTGAAGCCCACCGTGCTGTACTGGCTGTTCTCCGTCATTCTGTTGCTCTCGAATATATTCTTCAACAAGAACCTGATGCGCGCGCTGCTGCATGAAAAAATCGCCTTGCCGCTGCATATCTGGCATCGCGTCAATCTGATGTGGAGCCTGTTCTTTGCGCTGCTCGGCTTCATCAACCTTTATGTGGCGTTCAACTTTTCCGAAGATGCCTGGGTGAACTTCAAACTGTTCGGCTTCACCGGTCTGATGATGGTGTTCATTCTGGCGCAAAGCGCGTGGCTGGCGAAGTATGTGGACGAGAAGAAGGAAAGCAACTGATGCTTACCCTCACCTCAATCCTCTGGGTGAAACAACTAGCCATTCGACTAGGCTGCAAGAAACCGCAGCCAAGTCGCTGGTTATCCCGCCAGCGGGGAGAGCGAAGCGAGGGGGGCAGAGCCAGGCAAACGAGAAAGGCTACCTGAATGTTATACGCGATCATCGGGCAGGATGCCCCGGACAGTCTGGACAAACGCATGACGGCGCGCCCGGGTCACCTGGCACGTTTGCAGGCATTGCAGGATGAGGGGCGGTTGTTGCTGGC
Source organism: Gallionella sp. (assembly GCA_041629915.1). Classification (GTDB taxonomy): domain Bacteria; phylum Pseudomonadota; class Gammaproteobacteria; order Burkholderiales; family Gallionellaceae; genus Gallionella. The sequence goes on along the minus strand of JBFKMJ010000016.1, from coordinate 7,865 downwards.
AGGCCCTTTCCCCGCAGTGGATGCCGTTGAACCGGGCCGGGCAGGTTTTACCGGCAGCCTCATCGTTGCCGAATTTGCTTCATTGCAGGCGGCACAGGAATGGGCGGATGCTGATCCCTATGCAATCGCAGGGGTGTTTGCCCGGCTCAATGTACAACCGTTCCGGAAGGTACTGCCTGCGTGAGTCGCGCGGAAATCATGCCTGCCTGGCACGGTGCGGTTCCCCGGCAAGAATAGAACGGGGCGTCACCGTATGATATATTCCGCCGCTGGGAGAAATGATGAAGCGCGGACTTCCACGCGCTCAATGGTCCGGCGTATGCGCCGGATGGAATTTAATTAAACTACTCGAAGAGGATTCAGCATGTTGAAATATGGAAAATTTGCAGCGTTGGCAATTCTGGGCGCGCTGGCGATCAACCCGGCGTTTGCCGAGGAAAAGTCCGCCGCTCTGGTGAACGGCGTTTCCATACCGCAGGCGCGCATCGACCTGCGCGTCAAGGCCGCCACTGCGCAAGGCCAGCCTGACAGTCCGGAGCTGCGCAAGGCGATCCGTGATGACCTGATCAATCTGGAAGTGCTGGTGCAGGAAGCGGCAAGGCTCGGCCTGGACAAGAGCGCGGAGGTGGTGCAGCAGGTCGAACTGACCAAGGCCCAGGTGCTGGCCGGCGCATTCGTGCAGGAGTATGCCAAGAAACACCCGGTCAGCGAAGATCAGCTCAAGCAGGAATATGACAAGCTGAAGTCCAAGCTCGGCGGCAAGGAATACAACGCCCGGCACATCCTGGTCGAAACCGAGGAAGAAGCCAAGGACATCATTGCGCAACTCGGCAAGAAGGCAAAGTTCGAGAAGCTTGCCGAAAAATCCAAGGATAAGGGCTCCGCATCGCAGGGCGGTTCATTGGGCTGGAATATACCGGCTAATTTTGTTCCGGAATTTGCCAATGTGATGATCAATCTGAACAAGGGCGATTACACCAAGGAGCCGGTGCAATCGCAATTCGGCTGGCATGTGATCAGGCTGGACGATGTGCGCAACATGAAGGTGCCGTCGTTTGATGAGATCATGCCGAAACTGCAACAACACCTGCAGCAGCAATCCATCCAGAAGGCCATTGCGGATCTGCGGGCAAAAGCCAAGATCGAGTAACTGGCAGGCCGGCAACAAACAAAAAAAGGGGGGTGCACATGGCACCCCCCTTTTTATTGCGCGGTTGATTACGCGCGCTTCTTGAACTCGTTGCTGCGGGTGTCGATCTCGATCCGGTCACCGATTTCAATGAAGGCTGCGACGGGCAACTCAAAGCCGGTATTGATCTTGGCCGGTTTCATGACCTTGCCGGAAGTGTCGCCGCGTACGGCAGGCTCAGTGTAGATGACTTCACGCACGATGGTGTTGGGCAGCTCGACGGAAATCGCCTTTTCGTTATAGAACACCACTTCACACGGCATGCCGTCTTCGATGTAGTTGATTGAATCGCCCATGCTTTCGGACTCGATCTCATACTGGTTGTATTCGCCGTCCATGAACACATACATCGGATCGGCAAAGTAGGAGTAAGTGCATTCCTTGCGATCCAGAATAATCTGGTCGAACTTGTCATCGGCGTTGTATACGGTTTCCTTGCCGGCCTCGGTCAACAGATTTTTCATCTTCATCTTGACCACCGAGCCATTGCGGCCGGAGCGGCTGTAATCCGCCTTGAGTATCACCATCGGCTCTTCACCGACCATGATGACGTTCCCTACGCGAAGTTCCTGTGCTGTTTTCATGTTTGCTGCCCCTCAATTTTGAAGGCGCGCATTGTACCGATTTTTTGATAAAAATTCAGCAAATTCAACGCCAGATTGTTTTCGGCCAACTGGCGCGCCCATTCTGTTGCATGGCGTTCCAGTTCATCGCGTGCCGCAGCGAATGCGGGCCAGGCATCCCCGGCTTCGTCTCCCGTGTCCTTGTTCCATGCCCGCCACAGGCCCTGCATTGCCTGACTTGCCGTCGCGCTGAGCGGTGCGTTGTAAAGTTCCAGAAAGGCCTGCAACTTGTCCCAGTGTACCGCATCATGCTGCGGATATATCTGCCACACGAACGGCTTGCCAGCCCACTGCGCCCGCACGCAGGAATCCTCGCCGCGCACGAAATTGACATCGCATGCCCACAATAGCGCGTCGTAGCGCTCCTGTTCGACGAACGGCAGCACGCGCACCCGCAGCCTGCCGCGCTCATAACCATTGCCTGCGCATGGGGAGGCATCTCCGAAGAACTGCCCGACTTGCGGCAGGATGCGGCCTTCCGGCACGAGGCACAGCTTGGGCTGCACGCCGTTGGCCCATGAGTCAAACAGCCCCGCAAGCGCGTCATTCTCGTAGCCGAATATGGAAATTTTCAGTGTCTCCACATTTGGCATATCCATGCCGAGCGACTGCCAGAATGCCTGCTGCTGCGCGCCATCATTCTGAAACGCATCACGCCGCGCCAGCAAATCCCGCTCCAGCAGCAGCCCGCCGGTTTGCCGGGTAAAGCCGGGGAAGAAGAAGTATTTGACCAGCGGTAGCGATGGGTGCGGTGAAGGCAACAAGTGGCAGCCCGCGACCCAGTCCTCGGCGCTCAGATATTCAAGGTTGATCCATGCGGGTTTGATTTCCTGCGCCGCCATCGCGGCAACATAGCGCTCCGGCAGTTTGCAGGCGAAGGCCTCGATCACCAGATATGCGGGCGCCACTTCCGCAAACGGCGTTGTCCAGTGCCTGACTTCCACCCCCCGGCAATGCTGCTGCGGGAGCTGGGCGTCCGCTTCCGGGCACAACCGGCGCAGACTTGCCAGATCATCCACCCACAACCGCACGCTCAATCCATGCTCGTGTGCCAGCTGCCGTGCCAGCCGCCAGCACACGCCGATGTCGCCGTAGTTGTCGATGACGTTGCAGAAGATGTCGCAAAAAACAGGGGGGTGGCTACGGTTTCCGGCTGGCATCACAACGACTCCTCATGGTTTGCGAGGTTCGTTGACACAGCCGTCGGCAAAGTCGCAGAATGGCGCGGCAGCAAGCACAAATTCGCAGGGTGGAAGCGGCGGTTATTCTCAGTCATTCGAAATCGGCACCTTCAGAGGAGTTCCTGATCATGGTAAAGATATCCAATACTTGTATTCTGGCAGCGCTGTTACTGTTTTTATGCAATGGTTTTGTTTCTGTTGCCCATGGGCATACACTTGTCTTTGGTCCGGAATTTTTCTCCGGTGAAAGCGACAAGCCACAACGGGTGGTCAAGCGCTTTTACGTTAATGACCTCAATCAGGAATATTTCATTTCGGTCCAGAATGGTATGAGCAGTGAGAGCAGTGTGGTCAGTGGAGCGGTGAGTATAAACGGAAAGCCTGTCGTTACACCCGGTGAGCTTGGCAAGCAGTTCAAAATACTGACGAAGCCTGTTGCACTCAAGAAGAAAAATGATATTTCCGTTGAGATGACAGGTGATGCGGATGCATCGATAGTCGTCACCATCATGAGTCTGGAAAAACGCACCGTGACGGTCGCGGTCCCTCCTATCGGAGAGGCGGTGGATCTCAAGGGGTATGCGCTGGCCATATTCCCCGCGGGCAGTTTTGGCGCCACTCAGAAAGTCACCCTGTCCGTCACGACCTCGCCCTCGGTTCAGGATGTCTTTGAGGTGCATGCCACAGGGCCCCGTTTGCCGTACGAAATCAGGATAAACACGGGAAACAGGGCGCCCGGAAAAGATGTCGGTGTCAGTCTGAATCATCCTGAATCCTTCTACGAATCGAATTATCAAGTCCACATGTTCGTCAGAATGCATGACAATCCGGATGCCCCGGATGAGCATGACCGGTTCTACAGGCTCAATTCGGGAGTGGACGATATCCTCATGACGACCAAGGCGGTGGTGCCGAAGCATGCCTTTTCAAACCGCTACGGCAAAAACGGAACCTATGAAGCGGTCATCACCGTCGGGCTGATTCAATAAACCTGAAGCAGCCCCTATTCTGTATGCAAAGCTTCCACCGGGTCGAGCCGCGCCGCGCGCTGTGCCGGCACGACGCCGGCCACGAGGCCGATGGTAATCGCAGAGAGCTCCGCGAGCGCGGCGAACAGCCACGGGGTGTGCACCGGTAGTGCAGGAAACATCAGGTGCAGTGCCTGTGCGATGCCAATGCCGAGCGCCAGTCCTGCCAGACCACCCAGCGCGGACAGCAGAATGGCCTCGCCGAGGAACATGATGAGCACCTGCCGTTCACGCGCGCCCAGCGCGCGCAGCAAGCCGATCTCGGTGGTGCGTTCGGTGACCGCCATGGTCATGATGGTCAGGATGCCGACGCCACCCACCAGCAGTGAAATCCCGCCCAATGCACCGACCGCGAATGTAATGACATCCAGCACCGAGCCGAGCACTTCCAGTGCCTTCTCCTGGGAGACCACGGTAAAGTCCTCGCGACCGTGCCGTGCCGTCAACATGTTGCGTATACCCGCCTCCACACGGCCGAGTTCGGCGCCGGGGCGGTAGGTCGCCTGAACCTCCATCAATCCCGGGCGGTTGAACAGTTCCATCGCACGAGCGGCGGGGATATACACTGAATCGTCCAGATCCAGTCCCAGCACTGATCCTTTCGGCTCCATCACGCCGATTACGCGGTAACGCTGGCCGCCGACATGCAGGTAGCTGCCCAGCGGATTGGTATCGCCGAACAATTCCTGGCGTACCTTTGCGCCGAGTGCGACAAAGGCGCGTGCCTGGTTCGGTTCTTCATCCGGCAGAAACCTGCCGGTGCGCACGTAGATGCGCAACGCCTGAGGCATTTCGTGGCCGACGCCGTACACCGTGGTGCGGCGCGTCTTGCCGTTGGCGCGCACTTCGGCATTGCCCTGCACGCTCGGATTGACATACTCGATATAAGGCAGGCGGCGCAGCGATTCGGCATCTTCCAGCGAGAGCGGCCTGACCGAACCAAACATGCCGACGCTGGCGCCATGCGTCTGTTTCTTGCCGGGTTGGATGGCGATGAGATTGGTGCCAAATTGTGAAAATTCGGACAGTACAAACTGGTGCAGGCCTTCGCCAATTGAAGTAAGCAGGATGACCGCCGCTATGCCGACAGCGATACCCAGACCGGTGAGGAAGCTGCGTAGCCGGTAAGCCAGGAAGTTGGAAGTGGTGAGACGGATCAGGTCGGGGAACAGCATGATTAAGATCTCGCCAGTGCCGTCACCGGATCAAGTTGTGCCGCGCGCCGCGCCGGCCACACACTGAACAGGATGCCGGTGCCAAGCGCCGTGCCGAACGCAGCCAGCACCGCCCACCACGGTGCGGCCACCGGTAGCGCGGGATATATCTGTCCGATGACTGCTGTTCCGATTTCACCGAGTATCAGTCCCGCCGCGCTACCGACGCCGGACAGGAGTGCGGCTTCGGCAAAAAACAGTTTGCGTATCTGCGCCGCCGGTGCACCCAGTGCCTTGAGCAGGCCGATTTCCCTGACGCGCTGGGCAACGGCGATGAGCATCACGTTCATGATCAGGATGCCGGCCACCGCCAGGCTGATGGCGGCAATGCCGCCAACCGCCAGCGTCAGCGCGTGCAGAATGCGGTCGAAGGTGGCCAGCACGGCATCCTGCGTGATGACCGTCACGTCGCGTTCGCTGTTGTGCCGCTGGGCAAGTATCTGTTCGGCATCGCGCGTGGCCTGCCCGATGGCATCGCGGCTCTTGGCCTCGATCAGGATGCGGAACAGGCCGGAAGTATTGAACAGCATGTGCGCCGAGGCGACCGGAATGATGACCAGTTCATCGGTGTTGAACCCCATCGATTCGCCCTGTGATGACAATACGCCGACCACGCGGAAACGCCGATCGCCCAGTCGCACCCACGCGCCGACAGCCGACCGCTGTCCGAACAGTTCGCGCTTGATTTTCGCGCCCAGCACACATACCGAGGTGCTGTCATGAATGTCGCCTGGCGGCAGGAACTGTCCATGAGACAGGTCCATGTGGCGCACTTTCAGCAGTTCGGAAGTTGAGCCCAGCACCACCACTTCACGATTGCGCGCATCGAGCGAGATATGGGTCGTGCCGACGGTCAGTGGTGCGATACGTTTGATGGCGCGGCTGCGCAGCAATGCCTGCGCGTCATCCAGTGAAATCTCGCGCGGCACCTGCCCGAGCAGCATGCCCGGGGTCAGCCCCGCCGTTTCGGTGCGACCCGGCAACATGATAATCAGGTTGGTGCCCAGCGAAGAGAACTGGTCGACCACATAGCGCCGCGCGCCTTCTCCCAGCGCAGTGAGAACAACCACCGACCCCACGCCGATAGACATGGCCAGGATCATCAGCAGTGTGCGGGAGCGGCTGCTGCGCAGGCTGGTGGAAGCGAATTGCAGCGTGTCGGCGACCCTCATGTCTGGCGTGCATCGTCCGACACAATGCGACCGTCCAGCATGTGCAGTTGGCGTGCGGCACGCGCGCCGATCTCGGCATCATGGGTGACGATGACCAGCGCGATATTCTGCTCGACCAGTTGTTCCAGCAGTTTCAGCACCTCGCCGCCGGTGGTGTGATCCAGGTTGCCGGTCGGTTCGTCCGCAAGCAGCACGCTGGGGCGCATGACCGTGGCGCGCGCGATCGCTACACGCTGGCGCTGCCCGCCGGAAAGCTGGTCGGGACGGTGGCCGGCGCGGTCCGCCAGACCATAATTCTGCAGCAGTTCCGCCACCCGCGCCTTGCGCTCTTCGATGGCGATACCCGCCAGCACCAGCGGCAGCTCGATGTTCATGGCCGCCGTCAGGCGCGGCACCAGATGAAAAGACTGGAACACGAAGCCGATTTGTTCGCGCCGTACCTGCGCCTGCTGCTCGTCGTTCAGGTCGGTGACGTTGCCGCCGTTCAGCCGGTAAGTACCGGAAGTTGGCCTGTCCAGCAGACCGATCAGGTTGAGGAGGGTGGATTTCCCGGAGCCGGACGGCCCCATGATGGATAAATATTCACCCGCGCCGAGGTTCAGGTCGATATCGCGCAACGCGGCAACCTGCTGGTCGCCGACGGCGAAGATACGGCTGATATTCTCCAGCTGGATCATCTTGCAGACTGGGCGTCTTCCGGCAGCACGCGCGCGCCGGCACTCACGCCCGCCTGATCGAGCGTCATCGCGACACGGTCGCCCTCGTTCAAGCCGGAAATGACTTCGGTGTAATCCCAGTTGGACAGCCCCGTTTCCAGTGTGCGCTCCTCGAGGATGCCGTCCGCCCGGTAAAGAAGCACACGCTTTTCTTCCAGCAGGGTTTGCGTGGGGATGCGCAACACATTTTCGTGTGAGGCATGCACGATTTCGACATCGGCGCTGTAGCCAACCAGTAAATTTTCTGCGGTGGGTGGCTCGACGAAAGCCACTTCCACTTCCACAGTGCGCGCCTGCCTTTCCAGTTCCAGCACGTAGGGTGCGACGCGCTTGACCTTGCCTGCAAATGACTTGCCCTTGATCGCATCCAGCACGATGCGGCCTGGCTGTCCCGCCTTGATGTTGGCTGCATCCGTTTCATCGATCGGCGCGCTGACGAACAGGCAGCTGTCATCGATCAGATCAATCGCGGGGGGCGTCGGAATGCCGGGCGGCGAGGGTGTGGAATATTCGCCCAGCTCGCCGCTGATGTCGGCCACGATGCCATCGAATGGCGCGAGTAACACCATGCGCCGCAAACCCGCCCGTGACACGTCAATGCGCGAACGCGCCTGATCGATTTCGCTGCGTGCTGCCTTGCAGGATGCCTGCCTTGTTTTTGCATCCGCCTCGGCACGTTCCAGCCCTTCGGCGGAAATGAAGCCGCGCTCGCGCAATTGGCGCGCCCGCGCCGCTTCCCTGC
>JBFKMJ010000015.1:0-12376 GCA_041629915.1 Gallionella sp. | reverse complement strand
GCACCAGGTGTTGTAACGACCCATTACACACTGGGCTTTACTTATGCGATGGCCAAGGATTCCGAGATCACCATGTCTTATATGCATGCCCAAGAGAACAGCGTAACGGGTAGCAGCCTGTTTAATACTTGGACCGCAGGTACCAGCGGGGTGGAGACAATTAAAATGTATCAAAATACGCTAGGCATTGCGTATGGTATGACTTTCTAATCAGGCAGAAAGCAGAAAAACCCGCCCCGAAAGGAGCGGGTTTTTTTACGTGTTATAGATTAGAGGCGAGAATATTCTGGGTGTTCTGCGGGCAGTAGTACATCGATTGCTTGTCTGGTTCTGGTTAATCATCGCTTGTCAGGTTGTCGCGGAGCCGCCTCCAGCAAGTTGCGCAGGGTCTTCTCCACCATTTCCACCGCCTCCGGCGCCTGAACGCTGATCATCTGGTCGATGATCCAGCCGCTGTCGCGTTCGTCCATGACTTGATCCATGCTGAAGCCGAGGTAGCGGGTGAAATTGAACGACGGGCCATCTTCTCCGTAGTCGAAGTCCGCATAACCATCTGCGCGCTGGTTGAGCAGGTCGATGAATTGCTGCTTGCATTCTTGCTGGCTTTCACCCAGCAGGCGGCTGTGGTTTTCGGCGAAGGTTTCCGCCACGCGATTGGCCAGCGCGCTCGTGAAGGCGAAGCGCGCCTCTTGCGACAGCCGGCGGAAGGCGATGCGGTCGGCCACCTGCACCAGAAAAATGAGAAACTCGGCGAGAAAGGCGAAATATTGCGGGCCGACTGCGATTCCGAAGTTCGCCTTGCGGGTATTTTTCAATGCATTATCGGCGATGCGCCATGCGACGAATGACACCGCCCCCGCGAGATCCTGCGGGGTGTGTTCGCGACCGTTTTTGAACCAGTGACTTTTTATGCGCACAGGGAGTCTAACCCTTGCGAATGTAGAACTCGTATGTGTCGGCCGCCACTTCGATGGTATTCAGGAGTGTCATGCCGGTGGCCGCTGACCAGCCGTCGATGTCGGACAGTACGCCGGGGCAGTCGCTGATCAGCTTCAGTATTTCGCCGGGCTGCATGCCGTTGAGCAATTTCTTTGCTTCGACGATGGGGCCGGGGCAGACGGCGCCGCGTATTTCGAGGGTGACATTGGCGGCCGGGTGCTTCACGTTCACGCCTTTCTGGAGGTAATAGCCGGTTCCGCCGTCAGGCACGCGCTCGGTCTTCAATATCTGGTTGCCGGTTTGTTTGGCCCAGGCAAATAAATCATCCTGCGTGCCGGGGCAATCCGACACCAGCAACAGCACTTGCCCTGCAGCAAGCTCATTCATCATGCTTTTGGCGCCGAGAAGCGGCCTTGGGCAGGAGAGCCCTTTCATGTCCAGCACCACGTTGATCTTGTCTATTTCCATTATTATCTCCTTGTATCCAGCAACCCGGCTGGTGTTAGCCAGTGATTTTACTGGCCGTTCTATCAGTCGTTGTGCATAGCGTCATGAGTCAGTATCCGCCCTTGCCGTATGGTTGCGGCAATCCGGCAATTTTCGCCGCCTGCTTTGCGGGGCCGAGCGGAAACAGGTCATACAATGCCTTGCTGTCCGCTTCCGGCCAGAATTCGTTGACGCCCTTCAGCATGTTGCGGAAATTCGGTGTATGACCTTGTTCACGGTATTCCTCGCGCATGTAATTGATGATCTCCCAATGCTTCGGCGTCAACTCGATGTTATCCGCCGCCGCGATCAGGCTTGCTACCTCCTCGCTGTAGTCCGGTTCCAGCAGATAGCCGTCTGCATCGGTTTCCAGTTCTTTTCCCGCTACTGTATATCCCATCGTATGTTCTCCTTTCTCAAATTTCGGGCAAACCTCATTCCAGGCCGGAAATGATCTTGTAGGGCATGAAAATACCGCAGCCGAAGTGTCGTCCGGCGCCCAGCCCGGCATGTTGCAGATGCAGCGAAGCTGACGGCGCAAGATCGTATATCACCAGGCTATGACCGGTCAGCGTGTGGCTGTTGTCAGACAGTGTCTGACGCTTTCCGCAGATCAGTCTGCCCTGGATGTTCATGGCATCGAGATCCGCCTGCATTTCCTTCAAAAAGCCCGCTTCGTCGTCTGTGCCGATGACCAGTTGGGCATGTAACGTCGGGTGCGGCTGTATCGGCCGGGGCTGGCACGCGCCCAGACGCAACTTGTTACCCGATATGTCCAGTTCCCGGCCGGTCAGAACCGAGACGATTTCTGCCAGCGCCTGCGGCAGACGTATCGCCAGTTTCGCGCGTTTTGGCAACAGCATATTCTCGCCGCTTGGCACCGTGCGCAACGGAAGGATTCCGACCGAATCGTTATGCGCCAGTTGTGGCGCGCAGCGCACCAGTTCATCCCACAGCGCGAATGGATAGGAGGCTGGCAGCGCTTCGCCCTTGAGCTCGAACATCATGTCGATCATCGTGCAGGGCAATTTGTCCATCACTGTTTCTGCGAGTCGGCCCATTTTTGCATGGTGCCGGCCCATTGCGCGGCAGTTGCAGGATCGATATCGAAGATGGTGAAACGCTTTCCTTCGCGGATGCGCACGCGCAACAGGCTCATGCCACCCTCGGCATGGTCGATCTGCTGCAATTCGATCTGTTGTCCTCCCAGCGGGACAACCAGCTTGTCCAGTTCGATTATTTTTGCCATGTCTGTTTATTTAGTGCGCCACATCAGGAAGGGAAACCAGGATTGGTCAAGTGGTGTAAGTCTATCCGCAATATGGCCATTATTGGAATACTGCTGGTGTGGCGAAAGCCCCTACCCTTTAGGGTTACTCAGGATAGCCGCTACGGGTAATGGTTTGACGATGGCTTGCGACGTAGTATGCAGGACAAGCAAATGAACTGGGTCAAGAAGCTGGGTCGTTCCGTTGGAGCAGAACTCTTGCAAACCCGAGATTCCAGCCTGGGCGGGCGTGTTGGCCCCGGCATAACGCGATTGAAAGGAAAGCATTATGGCTAAGAAGCTGCATGACACCCCCAACCTTGACGAGCTTGAGTCCGGCCCGTGGCCCAGTTTCGTGACCGGCCTGAAGGCGCTGGCCAAAGACAAGGATTCCGTGGTCGATCTGCTCGGGCAACTGGAAACCTCATACCGGACCATGAAGGGCTACTGGAAGGGCGGTACGGTTGGCGTATTCGGTTATGGCGGCGGTGTGATTCCGCGCTTCACAGAACTCAAGGATGAGAATGGCGAGCCCGTGTACAAGGATGCGGCAGAGTTTCACACCCTGCGCATCATGCCGCCTGCCGGCATGCACTACGATACCGACACCCTGCGCAAATTCTGCGACATCTGGGAAAAGCACGGTTCCGGCCTGATCGCCTTGCATGGCCAGTCTGGCGACATCATGCTGCAGGGTTGTACTGCCGAGAATGTGCAGAAGGCGTTTGACGAGGTCAATGAAATGGGCTTCGATATGGGCGGTGCCGGTCCGGCAGTGCGCACCGCGATGTCTTGTGTTGGTGCGGCGCGTTGCGAACAGTCCTGTTACGACGAGGCCAAGGCACATGTGGCGGTGGTCAACACCTTCCTCGACGACATGCATCGCCCCGCCTTGCCCTACAAATTCAAGTTCAAATTCTCCGGTTGTCCGAATGACTGCATGAATGCCATCCAGCGTTCGGACATGGCTGTTATCGGCACCTGGCGCGACAACATGCGCACCGATGATGCGCTGGGCAGAAAGTGGTTCGCCAAACATGGAATGAATGAGCTGGTCAACGACGTGGTGGCGCGCTGCCCCACCAGGGCCATACAGATCAAGGAGATCGGCGCGGTGCGCAAGGATGCGCATATCTCTGCGGTCGCACTCAACGACACGCAGGCGCTGGAGATTGATAACAGGGATTGCGTGCGCTGCATGCATTGCATCAACGTGATGACTGGTGCGCTGGCGCCTGGCAAGGATAAGGGTGCGACCATCCTGATTGGTGGCAAGAGCCATCTGAAGATCGGCGCGCTGATGGGTACCGTGATTATTCCGTTCATGAAGCTGGAGACGGATGAGGATCTCGGGAAGCTGATTGAGTTTTCGCAGCGCACCATCGATTTCTTTGCCGAGAACGCGTTGGAACACGAGCGTACCGGCGAGATGATCGAGCGTATCGGCTTGGCGAGCTTCCTCGATGCAATGGAGATCGACGTCGATCCGGCGATGGTCAATTCGCCGCGTATGAACCCCTATGTCCGTACCGACGGTTGGGATGACGAAGTTGCCAGGATCAACGCCAAAAAACAAGCCGCCTGAGGAGACAGAACATGAATGCACCCGTACAGATGCGCCGCCCGAAAGAGACCGGTGTACCCGACAACAAGAAGTATCTGCATCCGCAGCTGGCGAAAAATTACGGCAACTGGAAATACCATGACCGCCCCCGCCCCGGCGTGCTGCATCACGTTGCACACAGCGGCGATGAGGTCTGGTCGGTGCGCGCCGGCACGCAGCGCCAGATGGACGTGCACACCATTCGCAAGCTGTGTGACATTGCCGACAATTTCGCCGAAGGACGCGTACGTTTCACCATCCGCTCCAATATCGAGTTCATGGTGTCGGACGAGAAAAAGGTTGCGCCGCTGATTGTGGAGCTGGAGAAAAACGGTTTCCCGGTTGGCGGTACCGGCAATTCGATCTCGATGATCTCGCATACGCAGGGCTTCCTGCACTGCGACATTCCGGGTACCGATGCGTCCGGCGTGGTGAAGGCGCTGATGGACGAGTTGTATGACGAATTCAAGCGCGAGGAGATGCCCAACCGGGTGCATCTTTCGACTTCCTGCTGCGAGATCAACTGCGGCGGCCAGGCCGACATCGCCATCATCATGCAGCACACCAAGCCGCCGGTTATCAATCATGATCTTGTTGCCAACGTATGCGAACGCCCGACGGTGGTTGCCCGTTGCCCGGTTGCGGCAATCCGCCCGGCAATGGTGAACGGCAAACCGTCGCTCGAGATCGACGAATCCAAGTGCATGTGCTGCGGCGCCTGTTACCCACCCTGTCCGCCGATGCAAATCAACGACCCGGTTCATTCCAAGCTGGCAATCTGGGTGGGCGGCAAGAACTCCAATGCGCGCGGCAAACCGACTTTTATGAAGATGGTCGCCTCCGGACTGCCCAACAATGCGCCACGCTGGCCGGAAGTCGCCGAAGTGGTGAAGAACATCCTGCGTGTGTACAAGGAAGATGCGCGCCCTTGGGAGCGCATGGCGGACTGGATTGACCGCATCGGCTGGGCGCGTTTCTTCGAGAAGACCGGATTGCCGTTCACCAAGTATTTGGTCGACGATTGGACCGGTTCGCGCTACAACCTGAACGCTTCGACGCATATCCGCTTCTGATCGGGAAGGGAAGAGAATGAAGTTTGGTATCGTAGTTAACGAAGGACCCTACCAGCATCAGGCCAGCGATTCGGCCTATCTGTTCGCCAAGGCGGCCATCGCGGAGGGTCATGAGGTATGGCGCGTGTTTTTTTATCACGATGGTGTCAACAATGCGTCCAGACTGACCGAGCCGCCGCAGGACGACCGCCATATCGTGAATCGCTGGACCAGGCTGGCCGAGGAGCACCAGCTGGACCTGGTGGTGTGCGTTGCAGCCGCATTGCGCCGTGGCATCAAGGAGGAGAACCTGGCGAAGGGCTTTCGCATCTCTGGTCTTGGGCAGCTGGTGGAAACCGGCATCAAGTGTGACCGCCTGGTCACCTTTGGCGACTGAGGGAGAGCGGAATGAGTGAGGTGAAAAAATTCATGTTCGTGAATCGCAAGGCGCCCTACGGCACGATTTACGCGCTGGAATCGCTGGAGGTGGTGCTGATCACCGCCGCGTTCGATCAGGACGTTTCATTGGTGTTTCTCGATGACGGCGTGTTCCAGTTGAAGAAGGGCCAGCAGACCAAGGGCATCGAGATCAAGAACTTCTCGCCGACTTACCGCGCACTCGAAGATTACGATGTGGAGAAGCTGTATGTCGAGAAAGAGGCTATGGAAGCGCGGGGCTTGAGCGAGGACGACCTGCTGGTGCCTGTGACCGTCCTGAGTCGTACCGAGATGGGCACGCTGATGGATCAACAGGACGTTGTCCTGAGTTTTTAGGAGGAATCACATGCTGCATATCGTCAACAAATCACCCCTGACCAACAGCGCGCTGGAAAACTGTCTGAACGTTGCCGCATCGGGCGAGATATTGCTGATCGAGGACGCCGTGTACGCGGCGACTACCGGCAACGCATTCGAGGCCAGGCTGCGCGAAGCGATGGGGCGACTCAAGGTTCACGTGCTGCGTCCCGATCTGGAGGCGCGCGGCATGGGCGACCGGCTTATCGCGGGGGTCGCAGCCGTGGATTACAGCGGTTTCGTCAATCTCACCATTAGCAACAATTCCTGCCAATCCTGGCTGTAAATACCGCATCAACATAAGGAGAACTAGCATGGCCAATATCGAAGTCGACGGCAAAACTTACGAAACGGACGAGGAGGGCTATCTCGTCGATCTGGCAGACTGGAGCACCGATGTCGCGAATTTCATCGCCAAGACTGAAAACATCGAGATGAGCGACCAGCACTGGGAGGTGGTCAACTTCTTGCGCGAGTATTTCGAGGAATACCAGATCGCGCCGGCAGTGCGTGTGCTGACCAAGGCGATCGGCAAAAAGCTGGGTGCGGAGAAGGGCAACAGCGAATACCTGTATAGCCTGTTCCCTTATGGTCCGGGCAAGCAGGCGTGCAAAATCGCCGGCCTGCCGAAGCCAACCGGTTGCATTTGAAAGGCAGGATTTTGGATCTGGGATTCAGGATTTGGGGTAGAGCAAATGCCCGACCTTCCCTCTCCTGAGTCATGGTTTCCAAATCCTGAATCCAAAACCCTAGTTCCTGGATATCGATAATGAGCATCGTCTTCGCGATCCTGTTCTATCTTGCTACGCTGCTGCTTGTCGTGGGGCTGTTCTATCGCATCAGCACCTATGCCCGCACCCCGGCGCCGCTGAAGATTCCCACCACGCCGTCACCGACGACCAAAGCCGGTGTGGTGCTGCGCATGGCGCGCGAAGTGGTGCTGTTCGAGAGCCTGTTCAAGGCGAATCTGTGGACGTGGAGCATGGGCTGGCTGTTTCATGCCAGTTTGGCGCTGGTGCTGTTGCGTCACCTGCGTTATTTCACCGAGCCGGTGTGGGGCTGGGTCGCGTTCATCCAGCCGTTTGGCGTGTATGCCGGGTTGACCATGCTGCTGGGACTGTGCGGGCTGTGGGTGCGCCGATTGTTCGTCGAGCGCATCCGATATATCTCCACGCCGTCCGATCACCTGATGCTGGTGTTGCTCATCGGCATCGCCGTTTCCGGACTGTCGATGAAGTTCGTCGCACATACCGACGTGATTGCCGTCAAAAACTTTTTTCTCGGGTGGATGCAATTCAGCATCCAGCCGCTGCCTGCGGATGGTCCTCTCTATCTGCATTTAATCATGGTGGTTTTACTCCTGGTGATCTTCCCTATCAGCAAACTCTTGCATGCACCGGGAGTCTTTTTTTCACCCTCTCGCAACCAGACCGACAATCCGCGCGAGAAGCGCCACGTCGCTGCCTGGGCGAAACAACTGGAATCGGAGCCGGATAAATGAGCGATATCACCGCGCCCGCCTACCGCGTCATTCCCATCATTCCGGTGTTGAAGCCGGGAGCGATGGAAGGCGTCAAGACATTCGTCGCCAGCGACAAGATCAACGAAGCGCTAGGCTTTCCCGGTCATCTGGTGGACGACTGGCATGATCGCGCCATTGCCAAGATGGGCGAGTTGCTGTCCAAATACCGCTCGCTCAGGGTCTACATGGACGCCTGTGTGCATTGCGGCGCATGCTCCGACAAATGCCATTACTTCATCGGCACGCAGGACCCGAAGAACATGCCGGTGGCGCGCCAGGATCTGATGCGCAGCGTGTATCGCCGCTACTTCACCCTGCCGGGCAAATTGTTCCCGAAACTGGTTGGCGCGCGCGACCTGACGCGCGAGGTGCTGGACGAGTGGTACAACTATTTCCACCAGTGTTCGGAATGCCGCCGTTGTTCTGTGTTCTGCCCCTATGGCATCGATACCGCCGAAGTCACCATGGCGGCGCGCGAGATACTCGATTCCGTCGGCTACGGGCAGAAGTATTCCAACGAGATCATCGGCAAGGTGCACAAGATCGGCAACAACCTCGGTTTGCCCGCCCCCGCGCTGCAGGATACGCTGGAAGGACTGGAAGAGGATGTGAAGGAAGAGACCGGCATCGACGTGCGTTTCCCGATGGATGTGAAGGGCGCGGAAGTGCTGCTGATCACGCCATCCGCCGACTTCTTTGCCGAGCCGCATATCGACAGCCTGATCGGCTACGCCAAGGTGTTTCATGCCACCGGCACCACTTGGACATTGTCCTCGATGGCCTCCGAGGCGGCCAACTTCGGCATATTTATCGGCAACTATGAGCAATTGCGCAAGGTCGCGCTGCGCATCCGCCAGGCCGCGCTGGAACTCGGCGTGAAGCGCATCGTGGTGGGCGAGTGCGGCCATGCCTGGCGCGTCGCCTACAGTTTCTGGAATACATTGAGCGGTGTGGGTGAAGGCGCGGACGAGACCGACCGCTTCGCGCAGATGCTGCAGAAGCAACTCGACCACCGCTACAAGCAGCCGATGCATATCTGCGAATTCACCTGGGACATGATCGGGCGCGGCGCGCTGTCGTTCGACAAGGAAGCCAACGACAAGCACATCATCACCTTCCATGATTCCTGCAACGTGGCTCGCGGTTCGCGCATGGGTGATTTTGCCGGCGGACAGTTCGAGATTCCGCGCAACATCATCAAGGCAGTTGCCAATCATTTCGTCGAGATGTCACCGGAAACCATCCGCGAGCAGACCTTCTGTTGCGGCGGCGGCGGCGGGATACTCACCGACGACCTGATGGAGGTGCGTGTGAAGGGTGCACTGCCGCGCATGGAGGTATTGCAGCAAGTGGTGGACGAGCATGGCGTCAATTTCATGGCCATGATTTGTGCGATCTGCAAGGCGCAGTTCACCAAGGTCTTGCCCATTTACGGATTCGACAGGAGGATGGTTGGGGGTGTGCACCAACTGGTCAGCAACGCAATCATTCTGGGCGACAAGTAACAACTTATCTGGAGACAAGCGATGTCAGTGACAATCGAAACCCCGCAAAAGATCAACTTCCGCCGTTACAAGGACGGCGACGACAAGATACGTCGCCTGAACCAGAAGATATTCCAGGCAGGGCATTCCTACAAGTGTCCGACCTACGTCCAGTCTGCGCCGCCGTGCCAGGCCGGTTGTCCCGCAGGTGAAGATATTCGTGGTTACCTGGCCATCGTCCGCGGCACCGAGAAGCCGCCGCTGGGCGCGGACGGCAAACCTGTCATGCCGTGGCAGGAATATGCCTGGCGCCGCCTGACCGAAGCCAACCCGTTCCCGTCGGTAATGGGGCGCGTGTGTCCGGCGCCGTGCGAAAGCGGCTGCAATCGCAACGAGGTGGAAGACCATGTCGGCATCAACTCGGTGGAGCATTTCCTCGGCGAATATGCCATCGCCAACAAATTGAAGTTAAACAAACCGGCAGTTGCTCCTTCCGGCAAGAAGGTCGCACTCCTTGGCGGCGGCCCCGCCAGCCTGTCATGCGCCTATCAGCTCGTGCTGAAGGGTCATGAGGTGACGATTTTCGAGGAGCATGAACTGCTGGGGGGCATGATGCGCTACGGCATCCCGGGTTTTCGCACCCCGCGCGATGTGCTGGATGCGGAGATACAGCGCATCCTCGACCTGGGTGTGAAGACGCGCATGAAGTGCCATGTGGGCAAGGACATCACGCTGGAACAGATTCGCAAGGACTTCGACGCGGTGTTTCTCGGCATGGGCGCGCAGGCCGGACGCGCGCTGCCGATTGCCGATGCCGAGGCGCCGAACGTGGTGACCGCGGCCGCTTTTCTGAGAGCCTTCAACGACGGGCGTTTGCAGCATGTCGGGCGGCATGTGGTTGTGATCGGCGGCGGTGATACTTCCATCGACGTGGCTACCGTGGCGCGCCGACTCGGTCATATTTCACACGCCCAGCCGACCGATGCCGAACATGCCATTGCCGGGCGCATGGCGCAGGATGTCGCCGACATTTCAGCCAAGCAAGGCGCGGAAGTGGTGCTGACTTCGGTGTTCGATGTAGACAAGATGCAGGCCAACAAGCACGAGATCGAGCAGGCACTGGCTGAAGGTATCCACATTCGCGGCGGCCTGACGCCGATCAGCATCGTGCGTGGCCCTGATGGCCGTGCTACTGCGCTGCGCGTTGCGCAGTGTGAAGCGAAGTTTGCCGGTGGCAAACTGGAGATCAAGATCATCGAGGGCAGCGAAGAGGATATCGAAGCCGACCTGATTGTTTCGGCAATCGGCCAGTCGGTGGATCTCACCGGGCTGGAAACATTCGACAATGGCAAGGGAGGGATCAGTGCCGACCGTAACTACCGGGTCGCGGGGCAGCAGGGCGTGTTCGCCGGCGGCGATGTGATTCGTCCGCATCTGCTGACGACAGCAATCGGCCACGGCTCGATTGCCGCAGACGGCATACACAACTTCCTGCTGGGCAACGACCTGGAAAAGCGTCCCAAGGTCGATGTGCACCATTTCGACATGATGCGCAAGATGGACGAGAAGGGTATCAAGGTCGAGGAGGCGCACGAGCCGATGCGCGGCACCTACAATTCCAACGTCGCGCTGCACAATGTCGACGACCGCTCCGACCGCTACATCATCCCGCACGACAAGCTGTTTCTCGGGCATTTCTCCTATGTGCCGCGCAACCAGCGCAATGTATTCACCCTGGACAAGGAGCGGGCACTGGGTAATTTCCAGGAACGCCTGGGTGTGCTGGATGAAAAACAGGTCGTTGCCGAGGCCAAGCGTTGCATGAGCTGCGGCATGTGTTTCGAGTGCGACAACTGCGTCGTGTACTGCCCGCAGACCGCCGTATATCGTGTCAAGAAGGTCGAAGCGACCACCGGTCGATATGTCGCCACCAACTATGCCAAGTGCATCGGCTGCCATATTTGCGCAGACGTGTGTCCGACCGGATATATCCAGATGGGGTTGGGCGGGTAACGCGGCATGAACCTACTGCGCGATCAATCTGACGGAACGTCCACTAGGCAGCCAAAAAATGGCTACCACGCAGCTGATTGTGTTGTGTTGCGTACTCACTCGCAGCTCGCTGACTTTTTCAGGGCCTTATCAAGATATTTGCTTGCCTTGTTCGCGCTTCTTGTTTTATTTCCCGCGCACGCTGACTCGACTGTGCCCAAGCTGGACATCGGCAAGGGCGGCCAGTGCGTGGAAGATGTGCAGTGGATGCGCAAGAACCACATGCACCTGCTCAAGCACCAGCGCGACGAAACGGTGCGCAAGGGCGTGCGCGAGGAAAAACGCAGTTTGAAGAATTGCATCGAGTGCCATGCCAGCATGCAGGACGACAGCGTGATCGCGCGCGAGGACAGTTTTTGCGTGGCATGTCATCGTTATGAAGCGGTGAAAATAGATTGCTTCGAGTGCCACTCCGGCACGCGCAAGAGTGCGTGGTTGCAGAGGAATGCGAAATGAATGACATTGATCTGCGCCGCAGGAATTTCCTGAAGACGTCGCTTGGCGCGGCGGCGGTTGCCATCGCACCGGGAATGCTGCTGTTTGATGCGGCGCACGGCAAGCCGCAATCTGCCGGCGGCAAGGTGCGCTGGGGAATGCTGATCGATACCGCGCAATGCAAGAGCGGATGCGACGATTGCGTTACCGCCTGCAACCGGGAGAACGGCCTTTCCGGCGGCACCAGCCCAACCGACTCGCAATGGATACGCAAAATCGAGATCAAGGATGTCGGCAGTGGGCGCGAGTTGTCGTTGCCGATGATGTGCCAGCACTGCGAGCACCCGCCCTGTGTGGACGTCTGCCCGACCAAAGCCTCATTCAAGCGCGCCGACGGCATCGTACTGGTGGACCGGCACATCTGCATCGGCTGCCGCTATTGCATGATGGCGTGCCCGTACAAGGCGCGCTCCTTCGTGCATGAACCGCTGCATGACCAGCATCCGGATGTGCCGCGCGGCAAGGGCACAGTGGAAGCCTGTTCGATGTGCGTGCATCGCATCGACCAGGGATTGCAACCCGCCTGTGCCGAGGCCTGCCCGAACAAGGCCATCCTGTTCGGTGATCTGAACGATGCGAACAGCGAGATCAGCATGAAGATACGCTCGGTGGCCAGTGTCCAGGTGCGCGCTGATCTGGGCCTCAATACCGGCATCCGTTATCAGGGGTTATAAATGAGTG
>JBFKMJ010000014.1:0-12482 GCA_041629915.1 Gallionella sp. | reverse complement strand
TCGTCATCCGGCGATTGCCGCGCGATTGTCTTGATCTGGTCGACAAAGTGGCGCGCTGCATCCCTGCCGTGCCAGCGCGAATATTCGAATCCGATCAGGTCGGACAGTTGGTCATCCCGGAAAAAACACACCAGATTTTCCGCACCCTGCTCCAGCCGATACGGCCGGTACAGGTATTGGGCGCGTTCCGGGACACTCTGACTGGACTGCCGCAAACTGTTCACCAGCACGCCTTCCCCGCTGGCGGTCCAGCGGCAATTTTCGGCGGCCAGCAGGTTCAGCGTTTCCGATGAAATCGAGCCTTCGGCCGGCCACATGCCCACCGGCTCTGAGCCGAAACGTTTGCGATGGCTCTCCTTTGCCGAGCGGATATGCGCGGTCACACGCTGGCGGCCCTTGGAATAATGGGGGGAACTCGGCAACGGGGCATCCGGCACGGCCTCTCTGGCGCTGGCAAAATCGATCAGCAACGGCGCCAATGGATGGTAATGAGGCGTGGAGGACAATTCAATCTGTCCGGCTTCCGCCAGCTTGCGGTAACGTGGAATGATGCCGCCAATCGTCTCGCCGATGAAATCCAGCAACTGCCTGCGATCTTCATGACTGAAGCCTTCTGCCTTGCTCATCAGACGCACCACCAGCGCATGTTCGCGGCGAACACTCTCGCCGCACCATGCCAGATGGTACCAGGTCAGCAAATCCGCCATATACTGGTCAGACAGGTAGGACAGCACAGCATCCCCGCCCGCCTGCAAATGCTCGAACAATTCCAGCAGACGCTTGTAAGCCGGAAAGGGCGCCACCATTTTGTTGTGGTTGCTGCGAAAGCACGCGTCGAGAATGGATTGCCGCTGTTCGGCCGTCAGTTCACCGGTATTTTCATGCGCCAGCATGCGCAGCAAGGGGTCGCGCAACTGTCCGGTGGCAAACTGGTCGGTGTAATCTTCCAGTTGATCGAGCAATACCGGCACGAAATTCACCACGGCGCGCATCCCGGGATGCCGCTCGAGGTGATAAGCCATATCGGTATAGTCCTTGATGGCATGCAGATAGGTCCACGGCAACACGAAGTCACCGCAGTCATAATCACGATAATCCGGCTGGTGCATGTGCCAGAGGAAAACCAGATCGACGGATTTTTTCATGAGTCAAATAAACCCGAATAAGGTGCTTGTCCGCAGATTACACAGATTGCGCAAGATTAAAAAACCCCTTGAAGGAATCAGTTACTGCAATGGTTTCGAGGTCTGCATAATCTGCGGATTAAGCTTCTGCTGTCCGGCAGAACATCAACGGAAGCTATGCACCTTTTGCCCCAGCATCTCGGGCGTGACCAGCGTGATACCCTTCGGGCTGATATGGAAACGCTTTCGATCTTCTTCCGGATTGATTCCAATTTGCATGCCTTCCGGGATTTTGCAGTTCTTGTCCACGATGGTGCGTTTCAGTATGACGTGACGTCCGACCTCCACGTTCGGCAGCAATACCGAGTCTTCGATGTTGCAATGCGTGTCCACGCGCACATCCGAGAATAGCAGCGAGTGCCGCACCGTCGAACCGCTGATGATGCATCCGCCGGAAACCAGCGAATCGATGGCCATGCCACGCCGTTCATCATCATCGAACACGAACTTGGCCGGGGGCAACTGCTCCTGATGCGTCCAGATCGGCCACTCCTGGTCGTACATGTTCAAATCGGGGGTGACCTTGGTCAACTCCATGTTGGCCTCCCAGTAGGCATCTATGGTGCCCGCATCGCGCCAGTACGGAATATGGTCGTTCCCCATGCCGACACAGCTCTGGTCAAAATTCTGCGCAAACACGCGATGGTTTGCGACGAGATGCGGAACCAGGTTCCGGCCAAAGTCGTGGCCGGAATCGGGGTCATCGGCATCGCGCATCAACTGCTCGAACAGGAATTTGGTATCGAACACATAGATGCCCATACTGGCCAGTGACCTGTCGGGCTTGCCCGGCATGTGCGGGGGATTGGCGAGTTTTTCATGAAAACCGATGACACGGGAATCCTCATCCACTTCCATCACGCCAAACTCGGTCGCTTCGGCAATGGGGACTTCCAGGCAGGCCACCGTCATGTCTGATTTGTTCTCGACATGAAAGGCCAGCAATTTGCCGTAATCCATCTTGTAAACATGGTCACCCGCCAGAATCAGCACGAAATCGGGGTTGGCCTTGCGCAGGATATCCATGTTCTGATACACCGCATCGGCGGTTCCCTGATACCAGTGCGTCTCGTCGGTACGCTGTTGCGCAGGCAGCAGGTGGACGAATTCACCGAACTGTCCGTTCAGAAATGACCAGCCACTCTGAATATGCCTGATCAGGCTGTGCGATTTATATTGCGTGGCGACGCCGATGCGTCGGATGCCGGAATTGACGCAATTGGACAGCACGAAATCAATGATGCGAAACTTGCCGCCAAACGGAACCGCCGGCTTGGCGCGCCAATCAGTCAGCTGGTACAGACGGCTGCCGCGCCCGCCGGCCAGCACCATCGCATAGGTATTCTTGGTGATACGGCTGACAAAACGGGGGGCGGGGTCTCCAGAAGCCAGGTGATATTTTTTCTGCATGTAACCTGTTTCAACTTTCATTGACGGTCTCCCTTTACTTGGCTGTTTTGGCACGCCCATTATCGTTTACAATCGGCCCACCAGACAAGAACAATGAGGGAGGCCAGGTGGACAGGTTGATTCGGTCGTTGCTGCAAGCCCGTCTGCATGACCCCTTCGGCCTGCTGGGCCTGCATCGCGAAGGCGCAGAATGGGTTATCCGGGTGTATGAACCGCATGCGACCGGCGTTGATCTGCTCAACAACGCCGGAGCCGCCGCATTCAGGCGCATTCACTCAGGCGGCGTATTTGAATGGCGCGGCAGCAGCGAACCCGTCCGGCCTTACCGTTTGCGCATGCACTATGGCGATGCGACGCGCGAGCACTTCGATCCTTACCAGTTCCCCCCTCACATTTCGCCGCAGGACCTGTACCTGTTCAGCGAAGGCAAGCTGCATCAGGGTTACCGGGTGCTCGGCTCGCATGCCGTCGAAATCAATGAAGTACAGGGCGTACGCTTCGCCGTGTGGGCGCCGAATGCCGAGCGCGTCAGCGTGGTGGGCGAATTCAACAACTGGGATGGACGCGTGCATCCGATGCGCTCGCATGGTTCCAGCGGCGTGTGGGAACTGTTCCTTCCGGAAATATCGGCGCATGCGCTGTATCGCTACGAAATTCGCAGCCGCGATACCGGTCATATCCTGACCAAGACCGATCCCTATGCGCAAGGCTATGAACATCGTCCCGGCACGGCGGCGCTTGTCACGCCGCCTGACCGGCACGACTGGCAGGATGATGACTGGATGACACAACGCGCGCAATGGGACTGGCTGCACGGCGCGATCAACATCTACGAGGTGCATGCCGGTTCATGGAAACGCCATCCCGACGGCCGCTTCTACACTTACCGCGAGCTGGCCGCCGACCTCGTGCCTTATGTCAGGGACATGAACTACACGCACATCGAACTCATGCCGATATCCGAGCACCCGCTGGATGAATCCTGGGGCTATCAGGCCACCGGCTATTTTGCGCCGACCAGCCGCTTCGGTTCTCCCGACGAGTTGCGCCATTTTGTGGACACCTGCCATCAGGCCGGCCTCGGCGTCATCCTCGACTGGGTACCGGCGCATTTCCCGCAGGACAGCTGGGCGCTGGCGCGCTTCGATGGCACCGCCCTGTATGAACATGAAGACCCGCGCCTCGGCTTCCATCAGGACTGGGGAACGCACATCTTCAATTACGGGCGCAACGAGGTGAAGAGCTTCCTGATGTCCAGCGCGCATTTCTGGCTGTCCGAATTCCACTTCGACGGACTGCGCGTGGATGCCGTCGCCTCGATGCTGTATCTGGACTATTCGCGCAAGGCAGGCGAATGGATACCCAACAAATACGGCGGGCGCGAGAATCTCGAAGCCGTGGATTTCCTGCGCGCGATGAACATCATGGTGCATGACGAATTTCCCGGCGCGCTGACGTTTGCCGAGGAATCCACCGCCTGGCCCGGCGTGTCGCGCCCGGTCTATCTCGGTGGCCTCGGTTTCTCGATCAAGTGGAACATGGGCTGGATGAACGACACGCTGAGTTACTTTCAGCAGGACCCGGTGCATCGCCGTTACCACCACAACCAGCTCACCTTCGGCCAGCTCTACGCCTATACCGAAAACTTCGTACTACCGTTCTCGCACGATGAAGTGGTGCATGGCAAGGGCGCGCTGTTGTCCAAGATGCCCGGCGACGCCTGGCAGAAATTCGCCAACCTGCGCCTGCTGCTGATTCACCAGATGACCAGCCCGGGCAAGAAGCTCAACTTCATGGGCAACGAACTTGCACAGGGGCGCGAGTGGCAATCGAAATGGGAGCTGGAATGGGGGCTGCTGGGCGAAGCATCGCATCGCGGCATGCAAAATCTGGTTCATGACCTCAACCGGCTCTACCGCGAACTGCCTGCCTTGTACGATCTCGATTTCCAGGCGGAAGGATTCTCCTGGATAGATTGCAACGATGCCGATCAATCCGTGTTGTCCTACCAGCGGCACGCGCGTGACGGCTCCGGCATCATCGTCGCACTGAACCTGACGCCGGTGCCGCGCAACCGCTATCGCATCGGCCTGCCGGTGCAGGCGCAATATCGCGAAATACTGAATAGCGACTCGCACTATTACGCGGGCAGCAACCTCGGCAATGGCGGCCTGATTCAGGCAGAAGCGGTCCCCTGGATGGGATTGCCCTGCTCTGCCGAAATCACGCTGCCGCCGCTGGCGGGAATTATTCTGGTAGCGGAAACCTGATTGCCATTGATTTGAAGCGACCCTTATGACCAAGCTCACCCAATCCCCCGCCTGGCAGGCACTCAAGGCGCACCATGCCGCCATCGAACCCGTTCACCTGCGCCAGATGTTCGCGGACGACCCGGCGCGCTCCGAAAAATTCTCGCTGCGACTCGGCGACCTGCTGTTCGACTACTCCAAGAACCGCATCAACGATGAAACGGTCAGCCTGCTGATCGCACTTGCCAGGCAGGCCGAACTTCCCGCATGGATCGCGCGCATGTTCAGCGGCGAGAAAATCAACTCGACCGAACAGCGCGCCGCGTTGCATACCGCGCTGCGCAACCGCTCCGAACGCACGGTACTGCTGGACGGCAAGGATGTGATGCCGGATGTGCGGCGGGTGCTCGGCCTGATGCGGCGTTTCTCCGACGCGGTGCGCAGCGGCGAACAGCGCGGCCATACCGGCAAGCAGTTCACCGATATCGTCAACATCGGCATCGGCGGCTCCGACCTCGGCCCGCTGATGGTATGCGAGGCGCTCAAACCCTATGGCAACCCGACCCTGCGCGCGCATTTCGTTTCAAACGTCGACGCCACGCACCTTGCCGAAACGCTCAAGGAACTGGATGCCGAAACCACGCTGTTCATTGTCAGCTCCAAAACCTTCACCACCCAGGAAACCCTGGCCAATGCGCGTTCTGCGCGCGCCTGGCTAATCGAAAAACTGGGCGATGAGCAGGCCGTGACCAAACACTTCGCCGCCGTCTCCACCAATCTGGAGGCTACCGCCCAGTTCGGCATCAACCCGGACAATGTATTCGAATTCTGGGACTGGGTCGGCGGGCGCTATTCGCTGTGGTCGGCCATCGGCCTGTCAATCGTGCTGTATCTCGGCATGGATCGCTTCGAGGAACTGCTGGACGGCGCCTATGCGATGGACGAACATTTTCGCAGCGCGCCACTGGACAGAAACATGCCGGTGCTGATGGGGCTGCTCGGCGTCTGGTACGGCAACTTCTTCGGCGCGGCTTCCAACGCGGTGCTGCCGTATGACCAGTCCCTGCACCGCTTTCCCGCCTATCTGCAGCAACTGGAAATGGAGAGCAACGGCAAGCGCGTGGATCGCGACGGCAATGCGGTGGATTACGACACCGGCATGGTGCTATGGGGCGAGCCCGGCACCAACGGCCAGCACGCTTTCTATCAGCTCATCCACCAGGGGACACGCCTGATCCCGGCTGATTTTCTGGCCCCGTTGCACAGCCATCATCCCATCGGCGAACATCATGCCATGCTGCTCGCCAACTGCTTTGCGCAGACCGAAGCGCTGATGCTCGGCAAGACCGCCGACGAAGCGCGCGCCGAACTGGAGGCGCAGGGGCTGCACGGCACGGCGCTGGAAGCCTTGCTGCCGCACAAGGTGTTTCCCGGCAACCGGCCGACCAACACCCTGCTGTTCGACAAACTCGACCCACGCACACTGGGCATGCTGATCGCGCTGTATGAACACAAGGTTTTCGTGCAAAGCGTGGTGTGGAACATCAACCCGTTCGACCAGTGGGGCGTGGAGCTGGGCAAGCAGCTGGCCGGAAAAATCCTGCCGGAGCTGTGTGATGAGAGAATTACACCGGCACACGACGCCTCGACCAACGCTCTGGTCTATCATTTCCGCCGGCGCCGCTGAGCGGCTGTCCTGTCAGGCTGCTGCGGTTTTTATTTCGAGCTCTTCCGCGTACGGCTGGCTGGGATAATGGAAGGCAACCGGGCCATCCGGTTCGGCATGGACAAACTGGCGCACAAACGGGTCATCCGAGTTGAGCATTTCCGATGCCTCGCCTTCGGCGACCACCTTGCCGTCATGAACGAAATACACATAATCGACGACCTTGAGCGATTCCGACAAATCGTAGGTCACCACGACTGAAGTCACGCCCAGTGCGTCATTGAGCTTGCGGATCAGATTCGCGATGGTGTTGAGCGAGATCGGGTCAAGGCCGGCGAAGGGTTCGTCGTAAATGATCAGTGCCGGGTCGAGCGCAATCGCCCGTGCCAGCGCCACACGCCGTTCCATCCCGCCGGACAGCTCGCTCGGCATCAACGCATGCGCGCTGCTCAGCCCCACGGCGTGCAGTTTCATCAGCACCAGATCGCGGATCATTTCTTCGGAAAGATCGGTATGCTCGCGCATCGGAAAGGCCAGGTTGTCGTACACCGACAGGTCGCTGAACAACCCGCTCACCTGAAACATCATGCCCATTTCACGGCGCATCAGATACAGTTCCTCGTTGTTGAGCTCGTGTATCACCTTGTCCATGATCTTCACGCTGCCGCGCGAAGGCCGGAGCTGGCCGCCGAAATGCCGCAGCAATGTTGTCTTGCCGCATCCGCTGACGCCGAGAATGGCGACAATCTTTCCGCGCGGAATCGTGAGGTTGATGCCATTGAGCACCTTGTGCTGGCCATAGGCAAAATGAAGATCGCTGACCTCGACCAGGTTTTCCGATGGCTGATCCAATTTCTTTTCCTTTTCTGTGCTGCCTGTCATTTACCCGTTTCCATGTGATGTTGCACCGTCTTCAGATACACCGCCTTGTAGGCTGCGGCGCTGGTCTGCCAGCCGGACTCCTTGCGCATGCAGTTTTCGCGCAACATCTTCCATTGTTTCCGGTCGTGATAGGACTCGACTGCGCGTTGAATGGCAGCGTAAAGGTTTTTGGCCGTCATGTCGTGGAATGCGAAGCCGCTGGCACTGCCGTCCCCGAGCATTTCCGCACTGCAGTCCACCACCGAATCGGCCAGTCCGCCGATGGCGTGGACGATCGGCACCGTGCCGTAACGCTGGCTGTATAACTGATTCAGGCCGCAGGGCTCAAAGCGCGATGGCATGACGAACATGTCTGCGCCGGCCTCGATCAAATGCGAAAGCTCTTCGCTGAAACCGATCTGCACGCCTATCCTGCCGGGATGATGGCGCGCCAGGGCGCGCGCAGACTGCTGCATCCTTGCCTCACCACTGCCGAGCATGGCCAGTTGCACCGGCAATTTGATCAGGCGCGGCGCAATTTTCAGCAACAGGTCCAGCCCCTTCTGGTGAGTGAGACGACTGACCACGCCCAGCAGCGGCACATCCGGATCAATGTCCAGCCCCAGCCTGCTTTGCAAAGCATGCTTGTTGGCAGCCTTGCCAGCCATGTTGGCGATGCTGAATTTTTTCGCGATGTGGCGATCGGTGGCGGGATTCCACTCGTCGGTATCGATGCCGTTGAGTATGCCGGTAAGGTCGTCACGGCGCCTGGCCAACAGGCCCTGCATTCCGAAACCGAATTCCTCCTGCTGGATCTCTTTTGCATAATTCGGGCTGACCGTGGTGATATGGTCGGCATAAAACAGCCCTGCCTTCATGAACGACAGCTTGCCGTAATATTCCACACCGTCGATGTTGAAACAGGACGGCGGCAGGTGCAGGTCACTCACCGTATCGGGCGGGAAAATTCCCTGAAAAGCCAGATTGTGAACGGTGAACACGCTTGCTGCGGAAGCATGGGCAAGGCGCATCCAGGCGGGCGCCAGGCCGGTCTGCCAGTCGTTGCAATGCACCACATCGGGATGCCAGTCGAGGGGTGATTCATCGCTGCCCAGCATGGCGGCAACTCTGGACAACAAGCCGAAGCGCAGTGCATTGTCCGGCCAGTCGCGCCCTTTGGGATCCTGATAGGGACCGCCTTCGCGCTGGTACAGGCTCGTGCAATCCAGCACCAGCAGCGGCGTACCGTTCGGCATCTTTCCGGATAACAGGCGAGTGGCAGGAAAACCGGACAGGCTGTCCAGGGTCGCGACGACCTTGCTCCGCTTCAGTTGCTCAAGCACTTGCGGGTAACCCGGCACCAGCACCCGCACATCCACACCGATGGCGCGCAACGCGGCAGGCAGCGCGCCGCTGACATCGGCCAGACCCCCCGTCTTGATCAACGGAGCGACTTCGGGGGTGGCAAACAGGACTTTCAGATCAGTCATTGGTTTACAGCCAGCGCATCATGCCCAACTCAAACGGGTGCGTCAGCATCTCATGGTAGGGATAGGCACGCACGCGGTACTCCAGCTTGCCGCATAATTCCGGCCGGATTTCCAGGGTGAATATGTTTTCCCCCGCCTCGGTCATTGCGTCCGTGGCTTCAAAACGGTAATGACGCGAGTTCTGCAATTTCTCATGTTTGGTGGACAGGTTCAGCAACATTTCAATGACAATATCGTCGGGCTGAAGACCATTCAGTTTGACCCCGACTTCAAAACGCAACGCTTCTCCATAAATGATTTCCGGCTGCTCGACGTCCATGCGGCGCAACGTGACACCAAACCAGGCATGACGGATACGCGCCTTCCAGTCGGCAACGACATGCGCGTTCCGGTACTGGTTATCCCGGTACAAATGATACTGCTGGCTGGCCGGCAGATAGCATTTGGCGAGATATTCACTGACCATGCGTTTTGAGTTGAAGCGCGGCATGATGCTCGCCATCGAACGCTTGGACATCTTCACCCAGTCGGGAGAGAAACCCATCTTGCTATGCTCGTAATACAGGGGCACGACCTGGTCCTGCAACAGTTCATACAGGGTGCGCGTTTCTTCGCGGGTGCGCACCTCCTCGCTTAATGTTTCCGATACCGGCTTGATTGCCCAGCCGTTCCTGCCGTCGTAGCCTTCTCCCCACCAGCCGTCCAGCACGGACAGGTTGATGGTTCCGTTCATGCCCGCTTTCATGCCGGAAGTGCCGCTCGCTTCCAGCGGATACAGGGGGTTGTTCAACCACACGTCACAACCGGAAACCAGCTTGCGCGACAAGGCCAGGTCATAGCCCTCCACCAGCAATATCTTGCCGATGAATTCCGGCATCTCGGAAATGCGGGTGACGCGCCGGATCAGGTCCTGCCCCGGAATATCGGCAGGATGCGCCTTGCCGGCAAAAATGAATACGACGGGTCGGTCGGGATTGTTCAGAATGTCGTTCAGCAAAGCGAGGTCGCTGAACAGCATGGTCGCGCGTTTGTAGGTCGCGAAACGGCGCGCAAAACCGACCGTCAGGATATTGGGGTTCTCCGGATTGACATACTTGAGCAGGCGATCCAGGTGCGCCTCCGATCCATGGTTGCGGAAGTGCTGCGTACTGATGCGCTCGCGCACCATGTTCAGCATCTTGGCCTTCAGCGACTTGCGCACACTCCAGAACAGGTGATCCGGAATGCGGTAGACGCCTTCCCAGAACTCCACGTCATTCATGCGCGTGCTCCATTCCAGCCCGAGATGACGATCCAGCACCTCGACCCACTCGGTCGCCAGGAAGGTCGACGCATGCACACCATTGGTGACGTAGGTCATCGGGTTTTCATTGTTTTCGATTTCCGGCCACATGTCCCCGCAAATGGCCGCCGACACGCCGCCATGAATGCGCGATACGCCATTGTTGAAACGGGTGCAGCGTATGGCCAGCGCCGTCATGTTGAAATCCGGGCTGCCCCTGCTGCGGCCAAGGCTCATGAATTCTTCCTGGCTCAACCCCAACACCGGGTAATAGTGCTCGAAATAGGAATGCGTCATGCTTTCACTGAAGTGGTCATGCCCGGCCGGCACCGGCGTGTGCGTCGTAAACACGGTATTGGCCGCGACACATTCGAGAGCAGGCGCAAAATCCAGTCCGTCGTGGGTGATTTTCTGGTGTATGCGCTCCAGCATCATGAAGGCCGCGTGCCCCTCGTTGATATGCCACACCGTGGGCTTGACCCCCAATTCCCTTAACGCGCGCACGCCGCCGATGCCGAGCACGATTTCCTGCTCCATGCGCATTGCCTTGTCGCCGCCATACAGGCGGTGGGTGATATCGCGGTCATGCAGATTGTTGCTTTCCAGGTCGGTATCCAGCAGATACAGCATGATGTGCCCGATCTTGGCCTGCCATATCTTGATGTGAAGTTTGCGGCCCGGTAAATCCACATAGGTGTAAATCTCGGAACCGTCGGCACGCCTGGATGGAACGACTGGCAGGTCTTCAAAATGGGAATCGTTGTTGGTAGCGATCTGATTGCCGTCGCTATCGATGGTCTGGTGAAAATAGCCCTGGCGGTAGAGCAGGCCGACACCGATGAATGGCAGGCGCAAATCGCTCGCAGCCTTGCAATGATCGCCCGCCAGGATACCCAGCCCCCCCGAATAGATCGGGAAACTTTCATGAAAGCCGAACTCCGCGCAGAAGTAGGCAATCAGATCGTCCTTGTGCAGCCAGTTCGGGCTGCCCACCTGCAGGAAATAATCATGATAGGTGTCATAGGCTGCCAGTACACGGTTGAAATTGCCGATGAATATCGGGTCTTCTGCCGCATCCAGCAGACGCTGTTCATCTACTCGCTTCAGAAATGCCTTCGGGCTTTGCCCGGTGGCTTTCCACAACCCCGGATGCAGACGTGCGAAAAGCGCACGCGTCGGACGGTCCCAGCTATACCAGAGATTGTTTGCGAGTTCTTCAAGACGCGCCAGGCGCGCCGGGATTTTCGGACGAACCTGTAAAATATATGAGGTGCTCTTTTCCATTATCCGGATGCCCGTTGAAAGTCTGAATTATGCTCGTGCCAGGACGGAAAGTATAACGCAATCGCCCTGCCTGCCAGAATTGCTCACCAACCTACCCCGGTAATGCCGCCCGATCGAGATGCCACTCGGCGGCGGCAACCTCTGCAGCGGGCAATTTTTTGCCAAGCGCTATCTGTTTCAGTGCCGCACGCTTCCCTGCTCCGGCCACCAGGAATATCCTGTGGCGCGCCGCGTTCAGCGTATTCATGCCCAGCGAAACCCGTTCCGCAGGCGGCTTGGGCGCATTAAATACCGGCACCACCGCTGCCGCGCCCGCCGTCGCCGGATTATCCGGAAACAGGCTGGCGACATGTCCATCTTCTCCCATGCCGAGCAGCACCAGGTCAAATTGAGGATTAAGGGTTGAAGATTGCGGCACCATGCTCTCCAGCACCACCGCATAACGGACGGCGGCCTCACGCGCACCCAATTCAGCATGAATGGTATGGATATTGTCTGACGGGATGGCGACATGCTTCAGCAAAGCGTCGAAAGCCATGCGGTCGTTACGCTGCGCATCGCCGGATGGCAGACAACGCTCATCGCCAAAATAAACCTGCACATGCGCCCAATCAAGGGTGAGGTCACGCAGTATTTCATAACAACGGTGCGGCGTTTCTCCGCCTGCCATCGCAATGTGAAACACGCCGCGTACAGCGATCGCCTGTGCTGCCATGTCCGCAATGCGTTGCGCGACTGCGCTGCTCAACGCTTCCGGGTCGGTATGCACAAAGACCGCCTGCGCATTCGATAGCACGGGGGCGTTCATGTTGCGCCATTGGCCACTTGCGCGGCACGCAAGGCCGCACCCAACAATGCGGTGCGTTCATTCAAAATGACCCGAACCGGCATGGCTTCGAGCAGCGGACGCATGCGACCCTTGTTCAGGAATGCCTGCACAAACGCGCCGTTCTGCAACAGCGGCAGAATCTTCGGCGCGATACCGCCGCCCAGATATAACCCGCCGTGGCTCATCACCTTGAGCGCGAGATTGCCCGCTTCGGAACCATACAGCCG
>JBFKMJ010000013.1:0-12591 GCA_041629915.1 Gallionella sp. | reverse complement strand
CGTGCCATTCCATTATCCCGGCGGTGATTACCGTCAAGACCTGAATTTGAAAGACTGACACAATGCCGGCAGTGAATGCGATCAAGGGAATTGGCCGACGCACCATTAATGCGGTGTGGCGCATCGGTGTGGCGACGCGGTTTTTTCTGCTCATCCTGACGCACTCGGGCAGCGGCTTCCGGCGTTTTCACCTGATCATCAAGGAGTTGTTTTCCACCGGTGTGATGTCGCTCATCATCATCGTGGTGGCCGGCCTGTTCGTCGGTATGGTGCTGGGTTTGCAGGGCTATGAGACGTTGAAGCGCTACGGATCGGAGTCCGCGCTGGGCAGCATGGTGGCGTTGAGTCTGGTGCGCGAACTGGGGCCGGTGGTGGCTGCGCTGCTGTTTGCCAGCCGCGCCGGTTCGGCGATGACCGCGGAAATCGGGCTGATGAGGGCAACCGAGCAGATATCGGCGATGGAAATGATGGCGGTGAATCCGATCGCGCGCATCGTTGCGCCGCGTTTCTGGGCCGGTGTCATTTCCATGCCGCTGCTGGCCGCCCTGTTCAGCGCGGTGGGGGTGTTCGGTGGCTACCTGGTTGGCGTGGTGCAGATCGGTGTGGACGAGGGATCGTTCTGGTCGCAGATGCAGGCCGCGGTGGATTTTCGCGAGGATATACTGAACGGCGTGATCAAGAGTTTCGCATTCGGCGTCGTGGTGACGGTGATTGCGCTGTTCGAGGGCTACGATGCGCCGCCCACGGCGGAAGGCGTATCCGGCGCGACGACGCGCACGGTGGTGACTTCTTCACTGGCGATACTGATGCTGGATTTCATTTTGACCGCAATCATGTTTAGAGGGAATTGAGTTATGGAACGCACGACGATTGATCTGTGGGTGGGTTTGTTTGTGGTGGCGGGCATTGGCGCAATGGTGACGCTGGCGATGAAGGTGGGGAACCTGGGCACCTACAACATGTCGGAGGCGTATCAGGTGCATGCCTATTTTTCGAATATCGGCGGTCTGAAGCCCAAGGCGTCAATCAAGAGCGCGGGTGTGCTGGTGGGGCGTGTGACGGACATTACCCTGGATACGGAACGCTACGAAGCCAAGGTGGTAATGAGCCTGGACAAGCGTTACCAGTTTCCCCGGGATACGTTCGCCAACATCCTGACTTCCGGCCTGCTGGGCGAACAGTATATCGGCCTGATGCCGGGCGGCGACGAGGAGGTTCTGAAAGATGGCGAGCAGATGAAAATGACGCAGTCTGCCGTGGTGCTGGAAGAGCTGATTGGCAAGTTCCTGTATAGCAAGGCTGATGAACCGGCAAAATGATTGAGGAGCTTCAAACATGAAGGGGTTGTTGAAAATAGTCGCAGGCGTGCTGTGTCTGGCAGGTGTTGCACAGGCCGAGGTGATTGCGCCGGATGTGCTGATTGACGTCACCGTCAAGGACGTCCTGGCAATTGTCAAACAGGACAAGGATATCCAGGCGGGCGACCAGAAGAAGATTCTGGAGCTGGTGGATGCCAAGGTGCTGCCGCATTTTGACTTTGTGCGCATGACACAACTGGCGGTAGGCAAATATTGGCGTCGCGCAAGCAATGAGCAGAAGCAGGCGCTGGTGACGGAATTCCGCAACATGCTGGTACGAACCTATACCAAGGCGTTCACCGTCTATCGCGACCAGAACGTGGAAATGAAGCCGTTCAGAATGGCTGACGACGCAACCGAGGTTACCGTCAAGACCACGATCATCAAACCGGGCGTACCGCCGGTTCCGGTCGATTATGAAATGAGAAAAACCAATGATGGCTGGAAGGCATACGATGTCTCGATAGAAGGCGTCAGCATGGTGAACAGTTATCGCGGCACCTTCGGCACGCAAATCGAGCAGAACGGTATTGATGGCCTGATCAGGACGCTGGCCGACAAGAATGCCAGCGCGGCCAATGTGGCACTGCAAAAGGCAGAAACAAAATGATTTCGCGCGAGGATGGCCGGCTGGTGGTGAGCGGCCGCCTGACGATTGCGACCGTGCCCGAGTTGTTCGAGGCGGGTTTGCAGCATTTGACCAGCGAGGATCTGCTGGTGGATTTTACCCAGGTTGAGGCGGTTGATTCCGCCGCGGTCAGCATGCTGCTGGGCTGGCTGCGTGCCGCGCAACGCAGTCAGCATACCCTGCACGTGGCCGGCCTTCCGGAAGATTTGCTCAGTCTGGCGCATCTGTATGGCGTGGCCGAGCTGTTGCCGCAGGAATCAGCCTGATTTTTCGCGTGTCGGCACCTTCAGGTGCCGCGCGCATCTCCCGCCGGTTTTTAGTATCATGCGCAACCTTTGGGGGTGAGCGCACCTGTGAGCACCTTTTCCGATAGACCAACAATAAAGAATTCGCCATGGCCACTTCAGAAAGCATACGACTTAACATCGCGCAAGGGATGGCGGCCGAGCATGTGAGTGTGTCGGGTGAAGATGGCGTCCATTTTGAGGCGGTGGTGGTGAGCAGGGATTTCGCCGGCAAAAGCCGCGTGCAGCGCCATCAGCTGGTTTATCAGGCGCTCGGTGAACGCATGCGCGAAGAAATCCATGCGTTATCAATGAAAACCTATACGCCGGAAGAGTGGGAGAGCAGACGTTAGTCGCTGGTCGTTAGCAGCTAGTTAAATCTATAGCCGCGAAGCGACAAAGCCAACTAATGACTAATTACTAATTGACTGAAACTTATGCAAAAACTGGCAATTGAGGGCGGTAGCCGGCTTAATGGCGAGGTGCGCATTTCCGGCGCCAAGAATGCGGCCCTGCCGATATTGTGCGCCAGTCTGCTGACCGGTGATTCGTTGCAACTCGGCAATGTGCCGGATCTGAACGACATTGCCACGATGCGCCGGCTGTTGCAGCAGATGGGGGTTGCGCTAGAGGAAAACGGCGCTCAGGTCACCTTGTCCGCGGCGCATATCGACAAACTCGAAGCACCTTACGACATGGTGAAAACCATGCGCGCGGCAATCCTGGTGCTGGGGCCGCTGGTGGCGCGTTTTGGCGAGGCGAAGGTTTCCCTGCCGGGAGGTTGTGCCATCGGGTCGCGCCCGGTCGATCTGCATATCAAGGGTTTGCAGGCGATGGGCGCGGAAATCCATATCGAGCACGGCTATATCCATGCGCGGGCAAAACGACTCAAGGGGGCGCGGATATTTTTTGATCTGGTCAGTGTGACCGGCACGGAAAACCTGATGATGGCCGCGACGCTGGCGGACGGCATAACGGTGCTGGAAAATGCGGCGCGCGAACCGGAAGTGGTGGATCTGGCGCAATGCCTGATCGCCATGGGTGCGAAGATCGAAGGGGCAGGTAGCGATACCATCACCATTACGGGTGTGGAAAAATTGCACGGCGCGAGCCATCGTGTCATGCCGGATCGCATCGAGAGCGGCACCTTTCTGGTCGCGGCGGCGGCGGCGGGTGGTGCCATTACGTTGACCGATACGCGCGCCGATATTCTCGATAACGTGCTGGAGAAGCTGCAGGAGGCCGGCGCAACGGTTCAGGTAGAGGGCGACACGATCAGCCTGCAAATGAACAGGCGTCCCCAAGCGGTGAATGTACGCACCGCGCCCTACCCGGCTTTTCCCACCGACATGCAGGCGCAGTTCATGGCGCTGAATACCATCGCGGAAGGCAGTGCGATGGTGGTCGAGACGATTTTTGAAAACCGCTTCATGCACGTGCAGGAATTGCGCCGCCTCGGCGCGCAGATTGACGTCGAAGGCAATACCGCCGTGATCAAAGGTTGTGCGCAACTGGAAGGCGCGACCATCATGGCGACCGACTTGCGCGCTTCGGCGTGTCTGGTCATTGCCGGACTGGTGGCGCAGGGCGAGACCATTGTGGATCGCATCTATCATCTGGATCGCGGTTATGAACATATCGAGGCCAAGCTGTCGGCGCTCGGTGCTAATATTCGCCGGATGAAGTGAATTCCCTCTCCCGGCGCTGGCGCGCCACCCTCTCCCGCTGGCGGGAGAGGGGCCGGGGGAGAGGGCGGTAATTGAGAGATGAAAATGATAACCATCGCACTATCCAAAGGACGCATTTTTGAGGAAACCCTGCCGTTGTTGAACGCGGCGGGCATTACCGCGCTCGAGGATCCGGAATCCTCGCGCAAATTGATCCTGTCAACCAACCGTGCCGACGTGCGCCTGATTATCGTGCGTGCCAGCGACGTGCCGACCTATGTGCAATATGGCGCGGCGGATATCGGTGTGGCGGGCAGGGACGTGCTGGACGAACACGGCGGAGCGGGGTTGTACCAGCCGCTGGACCTGAACATCGCGCGCTGCCGCATGATGGTCGCGGTGCGCAACGATTTCGATTACGCATCCGCGGTAAAACAGGGCGCGCGCCTGCGCGTGGCGACCAAATATGTTCAGACCGCCAGGGATCACTTCGCCGCAAAAGGCGTGCATGTGGACCTGATCAAACTGTACGGTTCGATGGAGCTGGCGCCGCTGGTCGGGCTGTCGGACGCGATTGTCGATCTGGTGAGCAGCGGCAATACGCTGAAGGCGAATCACCTCAAGGCGGTTGAGCATATTGCCGACATCTCGTCGCGCCTGATCGTGAACCAGGCCGCACTCAAATTGAAACATGAACTGATTCAGCCCATGCTGGATGTTTTTGCCGGAGCAATTGCCAAATGAATATCAGACAACTTTCCAGTCGTGCCGCCGGCTTCGATGATGAGCTGACCCGCCTGCTGGCCTTCGAAGAAACCGCAGACGAAAAGCTGGAAGCGACCGTGGCCGGCATCCTCGCCGATGTGCGCAAGCGCGGCGATGTGGCCGTGCTGGAATACACGCGCAAGTTTGACCGCCTGCCGCTGGAGAGCGCCGCCGCGATGGAATTGCCGCAGCATGAGTTGCGCGCGGCCTTCGATGCGCTGCCCGCCGAGCAGCGCAGTGCGCTGGAGCAGGCCGCGCAGCGCGTGACCGATTACCATCAGAAGCAGGTGCAGCATTCCTGGAATTACACCGATGATGACGGGACAATGCTTGGCCAGCAGGTCACCCCGCTGGACCGTGTTGGTCTGTATGTGCCGGGTGGCAAGGCGGCCTACCCTTCCTCGGTGCTGATGAACGCGCTGCCTGCGAAGGTGGCGGGGGTGGCCGAACTGATCATGGTGGTGCCGACGCCGGACGGCGTGAAAAATCAACTGGTGCTGGCAGCAGCCTACCTGTCCGGCGTGGATCGCGTGTTCACCATTGGCGGTGCGCAGGCGGTAGCGGCATTGGCATACGGCACGCAGACCATCCCGAAAGTGGACAAGATCGTCGGTCCCGGCAATGCCTACGTGGCTTCTGCCAAGCGCCGAGTATTCGGCGTGTGCGGCATCGACATGATTGCCGGACCGTCGGAAATTCTGGTGATCTGCGACGGGCAGACCCATCCGGACTGGATTGCAATGGACCTGTTTTCCCAGGCCGAGCACGACGAGCTGGCGCAGTCGATTCTGCTGTCCCCGGATCAGGATTTCATCAGGGCGGTGGCGCAAAGTGCGGATCGCCTGCTGGAACAGATGCCGCGCCGTGACATCATCCGGACCGCGCTGGAAAATCGCGGCGCCCTGATTCATGTTGCCGATATGGATGAGGCCTGCGCCATCAGCAACCGCATCGCGCCGGAGCATCTGGAATTGTCGGTGGCAGACCCGCAGGACTGGCTGCCCAGACTGAAGCATGCCGGTGCGATTTTCATGGGACGCTACACTTCCGAATCGCTTGGTGATTACTGTGCCGGGCCGAACCATGTCCTGCCCACCTCCGGTACCGCACGTTTTTCCTCGCCGCTGGGCGTGTATGACTTCCAGAAGCGCAGCAGCCTGATCCAGGTTTCCGCACAGGGCGCGCAATCGCTTGGCGCCATCGCCGCCACGCTGGCGTTTGGCGAGGGTTTGCAGGCGCACGCCCAGTCGGCGTTGTTCAGGAAAAACACAGCCCCCTGAAAAATGCAGGATGTGTAGTCCGGAATGAGCTAGATCTTTCGCGCGAACACCTTGGACTTGCGCTGGTAGTTGTACAGCGATTTCTTCTGCGCGGGCAACTCGGCAATATCGCTTTCCCTGAAACCGCGCTCGATGAACCAGTGTGCAGTGCGCGTGGTGAGCACGAATAGTTTCTTTAACCTCTGCCCTCTGGCGGTGGCGATCATGTGATTGAGAATCGCTTCGCCGTAGCCGTGGTCGTGGTACTGGGCGTCCACTGCCAGGCAGGCGAGTTCGGCGGCGTCTTCGTTGGGGAAAGGGTACAGCGCAGCGCAACCGATGATGCGATGGTCATGCTCCAGCACCATGAAGCGCCCGATTTCCTGTTCCAGAAGTTCGCGTGAACGCCGCACCAGGATGCCTTCCGTCTCCAGCGGGCGCAGCAGTTCGAGGATGCCGCCGATGTCTTCAATCGTGGCCGAGCGCAGCGTGTTGAGCGTGCTTTCCACCACCATCGTGCCGATGCCGTCATCGCTGAACAGCTCCTGCAATACCGCACCGTCGGTGTGGCGGCTGACCATGTGGGTGCGCGCCACCCCGGCTTCGCAGGCGCGTATCGCGCAGGGCAGGAACAGGTTCACATCGTCCGGCAGTTTGCGTTTGGTGGACAGCATTTCCTGTGCCTGGGTGATCGTGAGTTCCTTGAGCAGGTTTCCCTTCTTGTCCTGCACGCCGTCTGTATCCATCAGAAATACCAGCTTGTCGGCGTCCAGCGCAATGGCGGTGGCGGTGGCTACGTCTTCCAGCGTCACGTTGAATACCTCGCCGGTGGGGGAGTAGCCCAGCGGCGAAAGCAGCACCACCTCGCCGAAATCCATGCGATCGTTCAGCGCGGCAACATCCACCTTGCGCACGCTGCCGGTGTGCATCAGATCAACGCCGTTGATGATGCCGATGGGCTTTGCGGTAATGAAATTGCCACCGGCGACACGGATATCGGCGTTGGCCATCGGCGAATTTGCCAGCCCCATCGACAGCAGCGCTTCAATTTCCACGCGTACCCTGCCGACCGCTTCCTTGACGCAGCGCATGGTTTCGGCATCGGTGAGCCGGATGCCGTGATGGTAGGTGTCGCCGAGGTTGTTGTGTGCCAGATGCTGCTCGATCTGCGGGCGTGCGCCATGCACCAGTACCAGCCGGATACCGAGGGCGGCAAGCAGGTTGAAATCATGCGTCAGTTCGACAAACTTGCCGTCGGCGACCACTTCTCCGCCAAAGGCAAAGACAAAAGTTTTGCCGCGAAATGCATTGATGTAGGGCGCGACGGAGCGGAACCAGGCAACGAAGTTGGGTGTGGTGGTGATGGGCATTGAGCGCCTCCTCAATTATGATTTCTGAACAGCGCGCATCATGCCGCGCTGAGTACTATCTAGCAACCGCTCCGCACTTTGCGGCTTGACGCAGGATATGCTTCCTCCCGTCTCTGCCGTTCCCCGCTAACCCAAATCCCCCCACAGGGTTTGCAGGGCGGCCAGTCCTGCAACGGCAGCGGTTTCGGTGCGCAGCACGCGCGGCCCCAATTGTACCGGGTTAAATCCACAACCCAGCGCAGCATCGCTTTCCACCGGGGTAAATCCACCCTCCGCGCCGACCAGCAGCACGGCGTTGCCAGGCGGTTTGTCCTGATCATGCAGCGAGGCTGCGCCCTGCGGCAGCAGGATGAATTTCGCCGTCGGCCGTTCACCCGATAGCGCTTTCATCTGTTGCAGCCACGCCATAATGTCTATTGGCGCATGTATTGCGGGTAACACATTGCGCCCGCATTGCTCGCAGGCGGAGATGGAGACTTGTCGCCAATGTTCGAGGCGCCTGGCAACGCGCTCCGGGGATAACCTGGCCACGCTGCGTCCGGTGTCGAGCGGCTGGATTTCGGCAACCCCCAGTTCCGTGGCTTTCTGGATTACCCAATCCATTTTTTCGCTGCTCGACAGGGCCTGCGCCAGCACGATGTGGAGGGGCGGTTGCGGTTCACCGGGGCAGGGTGTCAGTTTTTCCAGCACGACGCGTTTGCCGCTGATCTGGGCGATAACGGCATCGAGCGCATTCCCATTGCCGTCAAATAATTGTACGGCATTGCCTGTGCGCAGGCGCAACACGCGGTTGGCGTGATGGGCGGCTTCGGGAGGCAATTCGAAGGGGGTGCCAAAATCCCGCGGCAAGGGGCAATAGAAGCGTGGCGAAGGCATGGTTGGATTTCACGGAATGAATGGGATGGCGTGATAATATAACGGCCTTCAGTTTGCTGTCAGGAACATGCGATGGTCAGTTTGCAACCCCCGCTGTGCGATTTCGGCTGGAAGGCGCGCGATTTCGATCTGCCCGGCGTGGATGGCAGGCGCTACAATCTCGCCAGTGCGCGCGGCAGCAACGGCCTGCTGGTGATGTTCATCTGCAATCATTGCCCCTATGTGAAATCCATTCGCGAGCGCATTGTGCGCGATACCCGCGAGTTGCTGCAACATGGCATCAACAGCATCGCCATCATGTCCAATGATCCCGCCGAATACGACGAAGACTCTTTCGAAAACATGCAGCGGGTTGCGCAACAATACGGCTATCCTTTTCCTTATGTGTGGGATGAAACGCAGCAGGTAGCGAAAGATTACGGTGCGGTATGCACGCCTGATTTTTTCGGCTTTAATGCGGATATGGAATTGCAGTACCGCGGTCGACTGGATGCATCGCGCAAGGAGGCAGCCGCCGATGCGCCACGCGACCTCTTCAATGCCATGGTGCAGGTGGCGCAAACCGGGCAGGGGCCGCACGAGCAAATTGCCAGCATGGGGTGTTCGATAAAATGGAAAAATACTGCGTGACGCAAACCATCCCGCACGGCATGGGCGCGGTGCGCGGGACCGTACCCGTACGGTAAGGGGGGATATTTGAAAATACTGATACTCGGCGCAGGACAGGTCGGTTCAACGGTGGCGGAAAGCCTTGTCAGTGAGGCAAACGACATCACCATCGTCGATTCCGACAGCGAGAAACTGCGCCAGCTGCAGGACCGGCTGGATCTTCGCACCCTGACCGGCAATGCCGCCCACCCTTCCACCCTTGAGCAGGCGGGCATCGCCGACACCGACATGCTGCTGGCCGTCACGCAAAGCGACGAAGTCAATCTGGTGGCCTGCAAGCTGGCCGCTTCACTCTACAATACGCCGACCCGCATCGCTCGCATTCGATCCATCGACTATCTGACCCGCAAGGAAATATTCAGTACGGATAACTTCTGTGTGGATTTTTCGATATGTCCGGAACAGATACTCACCGAATACATCGTCAAGCTGATTGAATTCCCCGAGGCGCTGCAGGTGCTGGAGTTTGCCGATGGCAAGGCATCGCTGGTCGCGGTGCGCGCATTTGCCGGCGGACCGCTGGTGGGCAAACCGCTGAGCTTCCTGCGCAGCCACATGCCGCAGGTGGATACACGCGTTGCGGCGATTTTCCGCAAGGACAGCCCGATTATTCCCGAAGGCGATACCGTGATCGAGGATGGCGATGAAATTTTCTTCATCGCGGCGACCGATAATATTCGCAGCGTGCTCAATGAAATGCGCCGCATGGACGAGCCGAGCAAACGGGTGATGATCGTGGGCGGAGGCAACATCGGCCGCCGTCTGGCCAAGGCCCTGGAGCGTGACTATCAGGTCAAGCTGATCGAATACGACAAGAAATCCTGCGAAAAACTGGCTGGGGAGCTGGCCAGCACGCTGGTACTGAACGGTGACGGCACGGATGAAAAATTGATGCAGCAGGAACATGTCGGCGAGGTCGATGTGTTCTGTGCGCTGACCAACGACGATGAGAACAACATCATGTCCGCGCTGCTCGCCAAGCAGGGTGGCGCGCGCAAGGTGATTGCACTGATCAATCGCAGTGCCTATGTCGGCCTGCTGCAGGGCGGCAAGATTGATATCGCGCTGTCTCCGGCGCAGGTCACTATCGGCTCGCTGCTGGCGTATGTGCGGCAGGGCGATGTGGTGGCAGTGCATTCCTTGCGGCGCGGCGCGGCGGAAGCGCTTGAACTGGTCGCACACGGCGACCGCCAGTCTTCGCATGTAGTGGGGCGGCGCATCGAAGAAATTGACCTGCCCAAAGGCGCAACCATCGGCGCAATCGTGCGCGGTGATCAGGTCATCATGGGGCACCACGATACGATGATTGAGGCCGAGGACCATGTCATCGTGTTTGTTGTCAACAAGAAAACGGTGAGAAAAGTCGAAAGACTGTTTCAGGTCAGCATCGGGTTCTTCTGACGGTCATGGCCAAATTACACGTGATAACGAAGCCTGCCATGACCGTCCCCCTCACCCCCGTCCCCCCTCTCCCGCGCGCGGGAGAGGGGTGCAGGTGGTTCGCTACGCGGGATTTGCGTTAATGCACCGCGCGCTGACCGTTATTCACGCTTTGGGCCTGATGCTGGTGGTGTTCAGCGCGGCCTATGTCATGCCAGTGGCTACTGCGCTGATCCATGCGAATTACATCATGCTGCTGGATTTTCTGCTGGCGATGGGATGGACATTGTCCATCGGTTTCCTGATGTGGGCGCTGACGCGCCGCCACAAGGGCGAGCTATCGATCCGGCACGGCTATCTGCTGGTGGTGGCAATGTGGACGGCAATGCCCATGTTTGCCACGATCCCGTTGTTGATGGTGATCCCGGACTTGTCATTTACCGATGCCTATTTCGAGACCATGTCAGGCATCACCACCACCGGCGCGACCACGCTGGTCGGGCTGGACAATCTGCCGCCCGCCATCAATATCTGGCGGCATGAATTGCAGTGGCTGGGCGGGTTGGGCATCATTGTGCTGGCGGTAGCGATCCTGCCGCTGCTGGGCATTGGCGGACGCCAGTTGTTCAAGGCGGAAATGCCAGGGCCCATGAAAAATGCCGGATTGACGCCGCGCATCGCCGAAACGGCACGCAACCTGTGGGTGGTGTATGTGGTCATTACGCTGGTTTGCATTGCCGCATTGAAGTGGGCGGGCATGGGTTGGCTGGACGCGATATGTCACGCCTTTTCGACCATGGGACTGGGCGGATTCTCCACGCACGATGCCAGTATCGGTTATTTCAATTCCCCGCTGATCGAATTTGTAATGATCGTGTTCATGCTGTTCGCCGTGATCAGTTTTACCACGCACTTTCTGGCCTGGAGCGGAAAAAGCCTGGCAGTCTATGTGCGCGATACGGAAGCGCGGGCAGCAATCATATTGATACTGGGCAGCTGTTTTGGTGTCGCGCTGTTTCTGTGGTGGAACGGCGTTTACGCGGAATTCTGGACGGCCTTGCGCCATGCCAGCTTTAATATGGTCTCGATCGGGGCGAGCTCCGGGTTTGCCAGTGCGGATTACGGACTGTGGCCGATTTTTGCACCGATGTGGATGTTGTTTGTCGGGTGTGTCGCAGCCAGTTCCGGTTCGACCGGCGGCGGAATCAAGATGGTGCGCACCCTGGTGCTGTTCAAGCAGGCCGGGCGTGAGTTCCTCAGGTTGCTGCACCCTGCCGTGGTGAATCCGATGAAAATTGGCGGGAATGTCGTGCCCAACAATATCGTGTTTTCGGTGCTGGGTTTTATTTTCCTTTATTTCATGACCATCGCGTCGCTGACCTTCGTGCTGTTGATCAGCGGCCTGGATTTCATTACTGCTTTTTCGGCGATACTTGCCTGTGTCAACAACTTCGGCCCGGGGTTGGGCATGGTCGGGCCAGCAAGCAACTACGCGGGGCTGAACGATTTCCAGACCTGGGTATGCTCCGGTGCCATGCTGGTAGGGCGCCTGGAAATCTTTACCGTGCTGATTCTGTTTACCCCAAGTTTCTGGCGGCGATAATTTATGACTCCCTGAGTCCGAACAGAGCGAGGTTTATCCTTCAATTCTGCGCTTGGACTGCATGACTGTCAGGTTAGCATTGCAGCCTCAAGCCGTTCGAAAACATCGTACCGGCACCTGATATCGAACAGGGAGGTTGAATTGGGCGAGAATCTGCCGTTATCGGGCAAGA
The DNA here is from genome assembly GCA_041629915.1 of Gallionella sp. Lineage (GTDB taxonomy): Bacteria > Pseudomonadota > Gammaproteobacteria > Burkholderiales > Gallionellaceae > Gallionella. Next base: position 560 of record JBFKMJ010000013.1, on the reverse strand, counting down.
AAGTGGTGTTGATCGATGACAGCAACACCATCCGGCGCAGCGGCGAAATCTTTCTGTCGCAGGCGGGATGCAATGTGGTGCTGGCTGAGGACGGTTTTGACGGCCTGTCCAAGGTGGTTGATCACCACCCTGATGTTATTTTCATCGATGTCATGATGCCGCGTCTGGATGGTTACCAGACCTGCTCACTGATCAAGAACCACACCCAGTTTGAAAATATTCCCGTAGTCATGCTGACCAGCAAGGACACGTTGTTCGACCGTGCTCGCGCCAAACTGGCGGGCGCCGAACAATATCTGATCAAACCCTTCACCAAAAAGAGCCTGGTGGCAACCATTGTTGCCAGTACGTGCCAATCGGAAGAATTGCATGATGGCAATTGAAGACGCATCGGCAACCGATGAACCGGCCATGCCGGTACCGGCTGATTTGCCGCGACATCAGGCGCACGCAGAAAAGCATGGGGAGGATCAGGTATCCACGCTGGGCGTGCAGATAGCGGAACAGAACTGGCTGGTTGATATGGCAGACATCAGTGGAGCATTGCCATTGCCGACGCT
>JBFKMJ010000012.1:0-12744 GCA_041629915.1 Gallionella sp. | reverse complement strand
GTGACGACAGCCAGCACTTCGACCTGCAGGCCGTTTGCGATCGGCTCTCTCAACAACTGGTTCTTGTGTCGGAACATCACGCATCGAACCTGCGCCTGATCGTCCTTCAGCGAAAAATAAAAATGGCCGGAAGCGGCCTTCACCAGATTGGAAATTTCCCCGCGCACCCACAGCAACGGAACCGTGCTTTCCAGCAACTGCTTGATTGCAAGGTTGAGTTCCGTGACGCGCAGGACACGGGAATTATTTTCTAAAAATAGACCGAAAGGCATATTGACAACCCAGAATAATTCACAAAACTAGAAAATTCGCCGCTTTCACCGCATCACGCTGCAACAAAACCTTAAACTTATCGCAACCACTTGTTTTTAATTGATATTATTACCATTCAAAAAATAGGCAGTGTAAGAAAAACCCTTATATGACACCAAGTTATATAGATACCCCCGGCAATTATCCACAAAGTTATCCACAGATTTTGTGGGTAAATAAAAATATTCTTTTCAAATGGCAGGTTAACTGAATTAAGCTACAGCACAACCTGAGAAATGTTGCTCAAGTCTGCACGACAGGCTACAGTTGTGACCTTGATATCTCATGGTAAATTTTACATGGCAACAACATCCATCGAGATTTGCCCGGGAAGCCTTTTCAATTTAAGCACATCTGGAGAATCCGCGTGTTTGCAATTATAGAAGCGGCCGGCTGGCCGATCTGGTCTTTGATTCTGGCTTCGGTTATCGCTCTCGGATTGATTGTTGAACGTTCGATCTACCTGCGCACCAATCGTATCTCCCCTCCCGCCCTGCTGGACGAGGTCATCAAGGAGCTGAAACAACGCGGTGTCAGCGACAGCATGCTGACACGGCTTGCCGACAGTTCGCCATTGGGGTTCGTGTTTGCCGCCGGCCTGAAAAACATCAAGAGTCCGCCCGAGGTGATGAAAGAATCCATCGAAGAAGCCGGGCGCGCAGCCGCCCACGATCTGGAACGCTTTCTCACCACGCTGGGCACCATCGCCTCGATCAGCCCGCTGCTGGGACTGTTCGGCACGCTGGTGGGCATGATTGAAATTTTCGGCGCGCAAACCCCAACCGGCAACAGCCCGGCAGCGCTTGCACACGGCATCTCCGTGGCGTTATACAACACCGCCTTCGGCCTGATTGTGGCAATACCCAGCATGATCGCCTACCGCCATTTCCGCGCCCAGATCGACAGCCTGACCATCGAGATGGAGCAGCGCGCCATCAAACTGGTCGAAATCGTTCACGGCACCCGGGCGAAGTAATGAATTTCCGCCGTGGACACCCCCGCGAAGAACCGGAAATCAACCTGATTCCGATGATCGACGTGCTGCTGGTGATCCTGATCTTTCTGATGGTGACGACCAGTTACGCCCGATTTTCCGAATTGCAGATCAACCTGCCGCAAGCCGGCGGCGAGGCTGGCGCGGAACAGGCGCAGCCTATCAACGTCGCGGTGGATGCCGCAGAACACTACGCCATCAACGATCAGACAATCTCCTACTCCGGTGTGGAGGCGCTGGCGGCCTCGCTGAAAAATGCCGCAGGCGAACAGGCCGACCCCACCATCGTCATCAATGCCGATGCCAAGGCACCGCATCAGGCCGTCATCAACGTGATGGAGGCGGCGCGGCAGGCCGGGTATGGGCGCATCACTTTCACCACACAGAATACCGCCAGATAAGGATGTTCGACCTGCAATACCACTGGTATCGCATCACCCCGCTGCACCTGCTCCTGCTCCCGATCAGCCTGCTGTTCCGCCTGCTGGTGGTGCTACGGCGCATGCTGTATCGCAGCGGCATCCTGACCAGTCAAGAATTGGCTGTGCCGGTTATCGTCATCGGCAACATCAGTGTCGGCGGAACCGGCAAGACTCCGCTTACGCTTGCCCTGGCGCAACAATTGATCCAGCGTGGCTGGCATCCGCTCATCGTTAGCCGCGGCCACGGCGGCAGCGCGTTGCACCCCCAACCCGTCACCCCTGACAGCGATGTTTGGCAAGTGGGCGACGAGCCGCTGCTGATGGCGCGCCGCAACCTCTGCCCGGTGTGGATAGGGAAAGACCGTGCCGCCGCCGCACAAGCCGCACTCAAGGCCAACCCGCAATGCAATATGGTGTTGTGCGACGATGGCCTGCAGCATTACCGGCTGCAACGCGTTGTGGAAATAGCGGTCATCGACGGAGCGCGCGGCTTCGGCAATGGCTTCATGCTGCCCGCCGGACCACTGCGCGAACCGGCATCGCGTCTGCAAAAGGCAGATGCCGTGGTGGTGAACGGCGCTGACGCAGCAACAGGCCAATACGCCATGCGCCTGTCCGGGGAAACTTTTCACAACCTGCTTGATCCCGGCAAAACCGTTACCACCGCAGCGTTGCGCAAGCTGCGTTGTCATGCCGTTGCCGGTATCGGGCATCCGCAGCGTTATTTCCATCATCTCGCAGCGCTCGGATTGCATGCCGTGGAACACGCCTTTCCAGACCATCATCCCTATGTTGCCGCCGACCTGTCCTTCGCGGATTGCGATGCGATACTCCTTACCGAAAAAGATGCGGTAAAATGCGGCGCATTCGCTGATGAACGATATTGGGTGATGCGCGTGGAAGCCCAGATCGACCCAGCCCTGACCGAACACATTCTGCGAAAGATTGCCCATCATGGATCCGAAACTGCTTGATATCCTCGTTTGCCCGTTGTGCAAGTCTCCGCTGGTCTACCGCAAGGCCGAGAAAGAGCTGATCTGCAAGGCTGACCGGCTGGCTTTCCGCATCGAGGACGATATTCCGGTGATGCTGGCCGACGAGGCGCGCAAGCTTACCGCCGAGGAAACCGAAGCGCTTCGATGACAGATTTCCATGTGGTAATCCCGGCCCGTCATGCCTCCACCCGCTTGCACGGCAAACCCCTGTTGCCGCTTGCCGGGAAACCCATGGTGGTGCGGGTTGCCGAACAGGCGGCAAAAAGCGGGGCACAGCAGATATGGATCGCCACTGACCATCATGCGATTGCCAACGTGGCGCATGAGCACGGCTTCAAGGCCTGCCTGACCAGAGACAGCCACGCCAGCGGCACGGATCGCATTGCCGAAGTGGTGGAACAACACGGCTGGCCGGACGACACCATCGTGGTGAATGTGCAGGGCGACGAGCCGTTGATGCCACCCGAACTGATCCGTGCCGTCGCCGAACATCTGCACAACCATCCGGAGTGCGCGATTGCCACCGCCTGCCACGCGCTTCACGATGAAGCATCGCTGTGCAACCCGCATATCGTCAAGACCGTGCTCGACCAGCACGGCAACGCGCTTTATTTCAGCCGCGCGCCGATTCCCTGGCCGCGCGATGCCTTTGCGCTCCCCTCGCCCGCCGGCGGAAGAGGGGCTGGGGGTGAGGGTTTACCGGCCAACTTGCCGGTGCTGCGCCACATCGGCATCTACGCGTATCGCGCCAGCTTCCTGCGCGCCTATGGGCAACTTGCCCCGACAGCAATAGAACAGGCTGAAGCACTGGAGCAATTGCGCGCGCTGTATTATGGATACAAAATCGGGGTGGTCATCGCAGAACATGCTCCACCAACCGGCGTGGATACCGAAGAGGACCTGCGGGCGGTACGTGAATTAATTGAGCAACAGAATTCCGGGTTTACCCTACCCGCTGCACAGCATGAACCAACTGAGGAACCAAAATGAAACTGATACTCTTAGGCGCTCCAGGCGCAGGCAAAGGCACCCAGGCCAATTACATCAAGGAAAAATTCAACATTCCGCAGATATCCACCGGCGACATGCTGCGTGCAGCGATCAAGGCGGGCACGCCGTTGGGTGTTGCCGCCAAGAAGGTGATGGATGCGGGCAACCTGATCTCCGACGAGATCATCATCAATCTGGTGAAGGAGCGCATCAAGGAAGCAGACTGCGCCAACGGCTTTCTGTTCGACGGCTTTCCGCGCACCATCCCACAGGCGCAGGCAATGAAGGATGCGGGCATACACATAGACTATGTAGTGGAAATCGAAGTGGACGACAGCGAGATCATCAAGCGCATGAGCGGGCGGCGCGTGCATCCGGCTTCCGGCCGCACCTACCACGTGATGTTCAATCCGCCCCAGGTGGAAGGCAAGGATGACATCACCGGCGAGGAGCTGGTGCAGCGCCCGGACGATGTCGAAAATACCGTGATCAAGCGACTCAACGTCTACCACGAGCAAACCAAGCCGCTGGTTGATTACTACACCGCCTGGGCTGAATCCGGCGATGCCAACGCGCCGAAGTGCGTGAATATTCCGGGTGTTGGCGGCGTCGAGCATATCCGCGACCAGATATTTGCCGCGCTGGGCGACAACTGATTGTGGCGCAAAAACCCCTGCTCACCCTTGCAGACGCCAAACGCGTCGCGGCAGCCGCCGTAGCCGAAGCGCAGCGCAACGGCTGGCGGGTGACCCTCGCCGTGGTCGACGACGGCGGCCACCTGCTGTATCTGGAACGCAGTCATGAAACCCAGTTCGGCAGCGTCGAGACCGCCATGAAGAAAGCCCATGCCGCTGTCGCGTTCCAGCGTCCTACCAGGGCCTCTGAAGATGCCGTACTGAACGGGCGACTGATCCATCTCGCCCTGCCCGGCGTGATTCCTGCCGAAGGCGGTGTTCCGCTACAGATTGACGGAGTTGTCGTGGGCGGCCTGGGCATCAGCGGCGTTCGATCATTCCAGGACGGCCAGATCGCGGCGGCGGGTGTCGCCGCGCTGTGTGTGACAAGCTGATTCGTCCCTGACGGGACGGTAAAAGAATCAATCCTTTCTGGTTAGGCTCATGCGCGCCATGATGCCGTCCTTGTCGATGAGTTGATGCTTGAGCGCGCCCAGAACATGCACCGCGGCCAGCACAATCAGTACACTCACCAGTGTTTCGTGCACCTCGTGCGCAGTCACACCGGTAAACTTCTTCGGCAACAGGGACGCATCCCATGCCGTCAGGGCTGGAAATACATCGCTGGTCAGAACTTGCATCGTCCCGCTTACCGGCACCAGAATCAGCACGCCATACAGGGCGTAATGAATTCCCTTTGCCACCTTGTCCAGCAGCGTGTCGCCCAGCGGAGGCGGGACGCCATCCTGGCTGCGAAAATAAATCCGCGCCAGGGTGAACAGCAGCACCGCACCACCGAACAGTCCGTGCACCACATAGCCAAGAAGCGTTGCGCCTTCTTCCTTGCGTGCATCATGCACGGTGTCGCCCAGAAACCAGGCAGCCACCAAAAAGGCCAGGGTCAGCCAATGTACGATCACCATGCGTTTGCTGTATTGCGTCATAAATTCCTCCTGAAAGTTTTGAAACCCCTACGATAGTTCCAAGCCGTACAAGTTTCCGGTGAGAGCGAATGCACAATTTAACCAAAAACCACTACTAGCTACCACTTTTTTCCTCGAGTTCTTCCCAGCGCTCGAGCGCTGTCGCGATTTCTTTCCCGACTTCCTCGCTACGCGCTTGCAGTTGCCGAGCACGCTTCGGGTCACTGCGGTAAATCTGGCCATCAGCCAGATGCGCGGCGATATCGATCTGCTCGCGCTCCAATGTCTCGATATGTTTGGGCAGCTCTTCCAGTTCGCGCGCTTCCTTGAAGCTGAGCTTGCCGGCGGGTTTCGCTTTTTCGGCTTTGACAACTGTCACCCGTGGCGGCGTGGCGACCGCGGGACTGGCGACCGCAACGCTGGCCTGATACTTCTTCACGCGCACCCAGTCCTCATAGCCGCCGGCGTATTCGACCAGTTTGCCGTCGCCCTCGAAGGCGATCACCTGCGTCACCACGTTGTCGAGAAACGCCCGGTCATGGCTGACGAGGAACAGCGTGCCGTCATAGTTCGCCAGCAATTCCTCGAGCAGCTCCAGCGTCTCGATGTCAAGATCGTTGGTCGGCTCGTCGAGCACCAGCACATTGGCGGGCTGCGTGAACAGCCGCGCCAGCAGCAGACGGTTGCGCTCGCCGCCGGAGCAGCTCCTGACCGGCGAACGGGCGCGTTCCGGCGGAAACAGGAAATCACCAAGATAGCTGATGACGTGTTTTTTCTGTCCGCCGATTTCGACAAAATCCGAGCCCTGGCTGATGGTATCGACGAGCGTCGCCTCTTCATCCAGCTGCTCGCGCAGCTGGTCGAAATAGGCCACCGAAACCTTGGTGCCAAGCTTGACATTGCCCTTGTCAGGTTGCAGCTCGCCGAGAATGATCTTGAGCAAGGTGCTCTTGCCCGCGCCGTTCGGACCGAGCAGCCCGATCTTGTCACCACGTTGGATGCGGCAGGAAAAATCGTCGATGATCCTGCGCCCGTCGTACGATTTACTGACGTTGCTCAGTTCCGCGACCAGCTTGCCGGAGCGTTCTCCGGCATCCACGCTCATCTCGACCTTGCCGAGCTTCTCGCGCCGCGCCGCACGGTCGCGACGTAACTGTTCCAGGCGCAGCACGCGGCCCTCGTTACGGGTGCGACGTGCCTTGATGCCCTGGCGTATCCACACTTCCTCCTGGGCCAGCACCTTGTCGAACTTGGCATTTACCACCGCCTCATCCGCCAGCATGCGTTCCTTGATCTTCTGGTAGGCAGAAAAATTACCGGGAAAACTCGTCAGTTTGCCGCGGTCCAGCTCGACGATCCGCGTGGCGACATTATCGAGAAAACGCCGGTCATGTGTGACAAACAGCACCGCGCCATTAAAGTCGTTGAGCAGGCTCTCCAGCCATTCGATGGAGGCAAAATCCAGGTGGTTGGTCGACTCGTCGAGTATCAGCACATCCGGCCCGGCCACCAGCGCCTGCGCCAGCGCCACGCGCTTGCGCTGCCCGCCGGACAGCTCGCCGACGCGCTTGTCGGCATCCAGGTCCAGCTTTGCGATGGTGGTCTCGATGCGCGCCTGGATCGACCAGCCTCCCTGCGCTTCGATCTGTGCCTGCAAAAGCTGCATCTGTTCCAGCAGCTTGTCCACGTCTGCATCCGGCTCGGACATCCGGTGCGAAACATGATGGTAATCGTGCAGCAGTTTCTGAATGCCGCCCAGCCCCTGCGCCACCGCATCGAACACCGTGTCGTCGGTATCCAGCAGCGGTTCCTGGCTGACATGACAGATGCGCGCGGAAGGCTGACGCCACACCAGCCCGTCATCCAGATGGGCGTGTCCGGCCAGCACGCGCATCATGCTCGACTTGCCCCCTCCGTTGCGCCCGATCAATCCGACACGCTCACCCTCGTCGAGTTGAAAATCGGCATGGTCGAGCAACGCGACATGCCCGAATGCAAGGCAGGCCTTGTCTAGTGTAATAAATGGCATGATATGAGAACTGGATTTCCGGGAGCGCCTTCGGCAACTTCCCTGAGGGCAAGCATGATACCAGCATCGAGGTTTTGATTGCGGCGCATTTCCGCTAGAATGCGAACCGCTGTCCTCGTAGTTAAATGGATATAACCGACCCCTCCTAAGGGTCAATTACTGGTTCGATTCCAGTCGAGGACGCCAGATTGATTCTGAGGCAGCACTGGGGACTGCCCGAGTGCCGGGGAAATTATATTACGACTCCTCACAAATCTGCCTGCCGACAATATGAATAATAAAGCACACTCGGCAAGGCAGACTGTTTACATGAAAAATGAAGGCCTACCATGCATTTTCCGGGAAAAATGTTCGTGATCACGGTAGCGGGGCTGCAGATTGCCGGGTTGGGCGGATGCGCTGGCAGCGACTTGATCGAGATGCGCCAGGGAGCTGACCGGGTTTCCCTGGTGAATGCAAATCAGGTTGGCAGTTGTCAGCGCAAGGGAGAAATCAATGTCAGCGTTCTTGCCGAACTTGGATTCATCACCCGCAGCGCCGAAGCCGTGGAAGCCAATCTGTTGCAATTGGCGCGCAATGGCGCTGTAGATGCCGGTGGCGATACCGTGGTAAAGGGCAGTTCCCCGGAATACGGAAAACGCACTTTTGTAATTTACAAATGCCGCCCCTGATCCGTTTACCCGCAAATTCATAAGGCCCCGGCAGGCGTTTTCTTCGGCAAGGCGCCGGCTGTCTTTCTCAACTTGCCCGCAGTGCATCGACGATCTGCATGCGTGCGGCGCGCACCGCAGGCATGAAGCCCCCAACCAGACCCATGGTCAGCGCAAACAGCAGCGTCTTCAGCGCAATTTCCGGCGTCAGCAGAAAACCGAACGAAAGGTCGGCGAAGGTCTGGAAGTTGGTCGTCGAAAACGCGGCAAGTTGCATCAGCGAGGCGGCGGCCAGCCCGGCTGCGCCGCCGATTAGCGACAGCAGCAACGACTCCAGCAGGAACGCCGACAGCACTTCGCGGCGCTTGAAGCCGAGAGCGCGCAGCGTGCCGATTTCGCTCACCCGGTTCGCCACCGCTGCGTACATGGTGATCATCGCGCCGATCATCGCGCCGATCGAGAAGATTACGGTCAACGTAATTCCAAGCTGGTTGATGAATTTCGACAGTTCGCGCGACTGGTCGCTGTAGAAGCTGCGCTCGCGCTTGACCTCCTGGGACAGCCGCGGGTCGACATCGATGTCGCTTCGAAAACGGTCAAACGCTTCACCGTCGGCCAGCCGCACCACCATCGACGAATAAACCGTGCGGCGAAACGCCTGCATGAGTTGATCGACATCGCCCCATATCTCGGAATCGAAAGCGCTGCCGCCGCTGTCGAGAATGCCGACGATGACCCAGTCGCGTTTCGCGAAACGCAGATGGTCGCCGATGCGCGTTCCCGTATAGCCGCGCGCCACGCCGGAGCCGACGACAATCTCGGAAGAGCCCGGCCGGAACAGGCGTCCCGCCGCGAGTCTGACCCGGGGCCGCAGCGCAAACCCGTTCGCAGACGTGCCACGGATCACGACATTGGACGGCTTGTCCTTGCCGGTCTTGGTGAGCGAGATCAACACCACCGCCTCCTTGGACGCGAACTTTCCGCCGTCGGGGCCGATCGCCACTTGCGGATACAATTCGATGACTGCGGCCTGGTCGCGAACGATGCTGCTTGCGATCTCGGTGTCCGCGCCCTTGCGGATGGCAACGACGTTGTTCAACTCGCCGGTGCTGACCAGGGTTTTCTTCAGGCCTGCATCCAGCATCAGCACGGCTGCGAACACGAAAACCACGAGCGCCAATCCGCCCGCGGTCAGCAGGGTGGTGACGCGCCTTGCCCACAGGTTGCGCGCGGCATAGCTGAATGGAACCGCCATGACGTTCAGACGATCGCCCGCAGGCCGTCGACTATGCGTACGCGTGCCGTCTGGATCGCCGGCACGATCGCCGCCAGCACGCCGACCGCCAGGGCGCTCGCCGCCTGCAATGCGACAGTCTCGTTCGAAACGTTGAAAATCGGCAGCACGTTGCCCGCCGCCTGCCTGAAGCCCTCCGCGGCGGGCCCGGTCAGCGCCAGCCCGAGACCGCCGCCGATCGCACAAATCGCCAGCGACTCGCCGACAATCAGCAGCGCGAGAAACCCCGGACCGAAGCCGAGCGCTTTCAGCGTTGCATATTCGGCGGTGCGTTCGCGCGCGCTCATCGCCATGGTATTGGCCGTGACCGCGAGGATGATCAGGATCACCACATTTGAAATCACACGAATCGCCGCAATGATCTGATCCGACATCGCTACGAAGCCGAGCTGGAAAGCCTGCTCGGTCTCGGTCAGCGTTTCGGCCAGCGAATTCCTGAATACCGCATCGATCCTGCGCGAAATCGTCGCGGCATCGTCCGGGTGGTCGATGACTGAAATGTAGACCCCGACCTGATCGGGACGGGGTCCTGCGCCTTTGCGCAAGGTTTCATTCAGATAATCCCAGTGGAACAGCATCTGCCGGGTGACCCGGGTATCGTCCACGCCATCAAAAATGCCGCGCACAACAAACTCCCATGTTCCGCCATAAATCGTGCCGCGCAGTGCAAGCGGATCGCCGATCTTGAATCCAAACTGGTCGGCAAGCTGGCGGCCGACCAGTGCGCCCATGCGATCACGCTGCCATGCGAGGCGCTGATCATCCGGTAGCACGAATTCGGGATAGAGATTCAGGTAGTTGTCGGAAACGGCGAACTGCGCGAAAAAATTTTTCGGATCCTTGTAGATCCCGCCGAACCAGTTCGAGTAGGCGACCTCGGCAACGCCTTCGACACTGCGAATGCGCGCCTGGTAGCTGCGCGGCTGCGGGAACACCAGTGAAATGGAATTGCGCGTGATCAGACGCGCGTTGGAAGCGGACGCAGCGCCGGCATACCAGGCATCAACAACCGTCCTCAGCAGCCCGAAGGACAGCACCGCCACCGCCAGGCCGGCGACGGTCAGCGTCGTGCGCAAGCGGTGACGGAATGCGTTCTTCAAAACCATGCGCAGCAGGTACATGAAATTTGTCCGTGTCAGAGTTGGGTCTGCAGCTCGGGTACGCCGCCGAGCTCGCCCTTGTCCAGATGAATGATCGCCCTGGCGGCGCGCGCGGCGTTGGCATCGTGCGTGACCATGACGATGGTTTTGCCGATTTCCTGGTTCAGCCGCTGCAGCATCGACAACACCTCGGCCGCCGACCGCCGGTCAAGGTCGCCGGTAGGCTCGTCGGCAACGATCAGGGTCGGGTCGGACACGATTGCGCGCGCAATCGCGACGCGTTGCTGCTGACCGCCCGAAAGCTCGTTCGGGTAGTGATCCATCCGGTCGCTCAGACCGAGCATGTCCAGCGTCATCGCGGTGCGATCGCGGCGCTGGGATCGCGACAGCCCAGTCAGCAGCAGCGGCAGTTCGACATTCTCGAAAGCCGTCAGCACCGGCATCAGGTTGTAGAACTGGAACACGAAACCAATATGGGCCGCGCGCCAGCCGGCAAGCTGCCCCTCCGACAGCTGCGTGATATCGAGCCCGCCGACCGCCAACGTACCGCCGTCGGGCTTGTCGATGCCGGCAATCAGATTCAGCAGGGTGCTCTTTCCCGAACCGGACGGCCCCATCAGCGCGGTGAAATCCCCGGTCGCGATGTCGAGCGAGATGTCGGTCAGCACCGGCACAATCTGCTCGCCGCGGCGGTAGGCCTTGCGCAGATTGCGTATCTCGATGAGCGGCTGCGCCAAGAATCTAGTCCTTCGTCACTGTGACGCGCGATCCGTCACGCAGCTTTTCGCCGGGCATGAGCACCAGCCGGTCGCCAGGATTCACGCCGTCGATCGCGACCTGATCGCCGATCGGATTGCCGACCGCCACCGGCACGGCCCGCACCCTGTCTCCGTCAATACGGAATACCAGCTTGCGGCCGTCGCGATTGACCACCGCGGAAGGCTGCACTGCGGGCAGCGGTTGTTTCTGATCGGCAGGCACAGCCTGCGACAGGAAAGCAACTTTCGCGCTCATGTCCGGCAGCACGCGTGGATCACGGTCGATGAATTTCACCTTGACCAGCACGGTGGCCCTGGCGCGATCCACCGTCGGCACCGTGCGCGACACCTCGCCGGCAAGCCGGGTGTCCGGCAGCGCGTCGAGCTGGATTTCGCAGGGCTGGCCCACCGAAATGCGCGAGATGCTCGATTCCGACACGTCAGCTTCGACTTCCAGCGTACTCATGTCGGCGACGGTAATAACGGCGCCCCGGCTGTCCATCGCCGACGAGAATGGCGCAATGTTGTCGCCGACGTTGGCGTTCTTGGTCAGCACAACCGCGTCAAACGGCGCGCGTATCACCGTCTGCTCGACGGCAACCTGCGCCACGCGCGCGTTCGATTTTGCCGCCGCAATCGCTGCACGGTAGCCCGCGACCGCGGCTTTCGCGGTGTCGACGCGCGCGACGTTGGTGTCGTTCTGTGCGGCGGAAATGAATTTATCGGCGAGCAGTTTTTGCGAGCGCCTCAAACTGGCCTCGGCATCGCGCAGTTCCGCCAGGCCTTGTTCGAGATTGGCGCGCGCGACGCTTTCCTGGGCCCTGGCCTGCTCATACATGGCGCGCACATCCCTGCTCTCCACCCGCGCGACCACCTCGCCTTCCTTCACAACACTGCCCTCCAGCACCCCCAGCCATTCCAGCCGGCCCTGCGCCTTGGATGAGATCGATGCCTTGCGCTGGGGCACGACATAGCCGGTGGCATTAAGCAAGGTATAGTTTTGCGACGGATAGGCGCTCGCCACCGTGGTGGCCTCGACCGCGAGCGACGCAGTCAGCATGCGCAACACGATGACCACAGTGGCGGACGCTAGCAGTAACGCAAAAATAATTGTCTTCCACGAGCGCCGCCGGCGTGATCCGCCGGCCGACGCCGGCTCGCGGTCTATCTTCAGCTTCGAGAGGTCGGAAGATTCCATCGGTTCACCTTAAGCAGGGGGATGGGCGCCGTTTACGCTGGTCATAATAACCCGCAGCTGCGGCACCCTGCCCAATCGCGCAGGTTCCCGGAAAACAGGCTTATCGCAATCAGAATCGGAAAAGCGGGCATCGGGCATTGCTGCATTGTACAAGTGTCCCGGACCGATAAAAAGGCCGTTCTCCGTACCCCCGCGCCGTCTATCAGTTTGAAAGTTGACACTGTTTGGCTTTCCCGGTTGGGCTGTGTGCGCCTGACCCATTGAATAGACCAGCAACGATCAGCAGATTTTTGCGCGTTTCATGCACTTGGATTAATCGAGAATGACGTAAAATCGACCGCTCGTTTTTCAAGGTATTCGTAATGTTGACACTGTTTCTTGTTGTGTGCGCCTATCTGCTCGGCT
>JBFKMJ010000011.1:0-12777 GCA_041629915.1 Gallionella sp. | reverse complement strand
TCATACTCATCCTCGATATCGCCGACGATCTGTTCCAGCACATCCTCGATCGTCACAATGCCGGATACGCCGCCGTACTCATCCGCCACCAGCGCGATATGGTTGCGGTTGCAGCGGAAATCGCGCAGCAGCACGTTCAGCCGCTTTGATTCCGGCACAAATACCGCCGGCCGCAGCATGTCGCGCACATCGAACTCTTCTCCGGCGTAATAACGCAACAGATCCTTCGCCAGCAGGATGCCGATGATGTTGTCCTTGTCGCCCTCGATCACGGGAAAACGCGAGTGCGCGGTTTCGATGACAAAGGGAATAAACTTTTCCGGCGGCTCGCTGATGTCGATGACATCCATTTGCGCGCGCGGGATCATGATTTCGCGCACCTGGCGCTCGGAGACCTGCAGCACGCCTTCCATCATGGACAGGGCGTCTGCATCCAGCAGGTTGTTTTCGTAAGCGGTGTGCAGCAACCGGACAAGTTGCTCTCGATCTTCGGGTTCGCGCATCAGAAGCGCGGAAAGGCGTTCTAACAGGCTGGGTTTATTACTACTCTCGGGTGAATCCATTTGGTGCTCAGGTTTCCTGATAGGGATCGGGGAGGCGCAATTCTAGCATCAACCGGGTTTCCAGTGCCTCCATCTCGGCAGCTGCAGTTTCACTCTCGTGATCGTAACCTTGCAGATGCAGCACGGCATGAATCGCGAGGTGCGCATAGTGCGCAAACAAATCCTTGTGCTGTTCGCGCGCCTCCCTTTCCACCACCGGCACGCAGATCACCACATCGCCGGACAGCACGCCCTCATCTTCATACACGAACGTCAGCACATTGGTGGCGTAATCCTTGTTGCGATAGCTTCTGTTCAGCTCGCGCCCCTCTGTTTCGTCAACGATGCGCAGGGTCATGCGCACATCCCGCTGTAACGCGGCCTTGCACCAGCGTCGCCACTGCGTACGCGTGGGCAGGCCGGGCGCGGCACTGACATATTGCACCGCAAGGGAAAGTCTGGGCGAGGCAGCCTCAGGCATTTTTTTGCTGCTCATAACGCTCATAAGCCGTGACGATTTTCTGCACCAGCGGATGGCGCACCACGTCTTCGGCGAGAAATTCGCTGAAGGCAATGCCGCGCACATCCCTCAGCACCCCGCGCGTCTCTACCAGGCCGCTCTTCTGGTTACGCGCCAGATCGATCTGGGTGACATCGCCGGTGATGACCGCCTTGCTGCCGAAGCCGATGCGGGTCAGGAACATCTTCATCTGCTCCGGCGTGGAGTTCTGCGCCTCGTCGAGAATGATGAAGGAATGGTTCAGCGTGCGCCCGCGCATGTAGGCGAGCGGTGCAATCTCGATCACGCCACGCTCGAAGGCGCGGGTGACTTTCTCCATGCCCATCAGGTCATACAGCGCGTCATACAGCGGGCGCAGGTAAGGATCGACTTTCTGCGCCAGGTCGCCGGGAAGGAAACCGAGCTTTTCGCCGGCCTCCACGGCCGGACGCACCAGCACCAGCCGGCGCACCGATTCACGCTGCAGCGCGTCCACGGCACAGGCCACGGCAAGGTAGGTCTTGCCGGTGCCCGCCGGACCGATGCCGAAGGTGATGTCATGATCCTGAATGGCCTGCAAATAGCTGTTCTGGCGCGGCGTGCGGCCGCGTATCTCGGCCTTGCGCGTCATCAGCAGGGGCACGAAATCTTCCCGCGGTTGCGGCTCGGAACGGCATTTCATCGCCTCGATCAATCCGAGCTGCAGCCGCTCCAGCGTAATGTCGTGCTTCGCCTCGCGGTAGAAATCCTGCAACACCTGGCGCGCCAGTTCGGCCTGCGTGCCCTGCACATTGAAGTGCTCACCGCGCCGCGCGATGCTGACCTCGAGCGCGATCTCGATCTGCCGCAGGTTCTCGTCCAGCACGCCGCACAGATTGGCCAGCCGCGCGTTATCGACCGGTTCGAGCGAAAAATGGATGGCAGGTGTGTTCATTGGAGCATAATTCCTATCTGTCCACGAAATACACGAAAATCACGAAATCAGGCAGACCATATAACCTCGCTGAAGTGGCAATCATGTTCGTGGCTTTGCGAGCTTTCGCCTTGCGGCGAAATGCCTGCTTACCCCATTTCGTGTATTTCGTGGACAATCGTTTTTGTCTCACTTGATGCGCAGTTCGCCGCGTAAGGTATGTCTTACCACCCCGGTGATCCTCACCTCGACAAAACGCCCGATCATGCCGGGCGAGCCGCGAAAATTCACCACACGATTGTTGTCGGTGCGCCCGGCCAGCTCCTGCGGGTCCTTTTTCGACACACCCTCCACCAGCACGCGTTGCACCGTGCCGAGCAGGGACTGGTTGACCTGTTGCTCCAGCTTGTCGATGCGCACCTGCAACCGCGTCAGGCGGGCCGATTTTTCCTGCTGCGATGTGTCGTCGCCCAATTCGGCGGCGGGCGTGCCGGGACGCGGGCTGTACAGATAACTGAAACTGACATCGAAGCCCACATCGTCGACCAGCTGCATGGTCGCCTCGAAATCCTCCTCGGTTTCGCCGGGGAAACCGACGATGAAGTCGGATGTGATACAGATGTCCGGGCGCGCCGCGCGCAGGCGGCGCACGATGGACTTGTATTCCAGTGCGGTATAGCTGCGTTTCATTGCGGCGAGGATACGGTCCGACCCGGACTGCACCGGCAGATGCAAATGGCTGACCAGCTTGGGTGTGGTCGCATAAACATCGATCAGGCGCTGCGTCATTTCCCTGGGATGGGAGGTCGTGTAGCGCAGCCGCTCCACGCCATCCAGCGCGGCAACAGTTTGCAGCAGGAAGGCGAAATCCATGATTTCGCCGTCCTCGCCCGTCCCGCAGTAGGCATTCACATTTTGCCCAAGCAGGGTGATTTCCCTGACGCCCTGCGCAACCAGATTTTCAATGTCGTGCATGATGTCTGCCAACGGACGCGATATTTCCTCGCCGCGCGTGTAGGGCACCACGCAATAAGTGCAGTATTTGCTGCACCCCTCCATGATTGAAACAAAAGCGGCGCCGGAGGCGGCCTGTGGCTGCGGCAAATGGTCGAACTTCTCGATTTCGGGAAAACTGATGTCCATTTGCTGCCGTCCGGTGTTGCGGCGTGCCTGCAGCAGTTGCGGCAGACGATGCAGGGTCTGCGGGCCGAATACCACATCCACATAGGGCGCGCGTTTCATGATTATTCCGCCCTCCTGGCTGGCCACGCAGCCGCCCACGCCAATCAGCAAATCCGGCCTGGCCAGCTTGAGTGGGCGCACCCTTCCGAGGTCGGAGAACACCTTTTCCTCGGCCTTTTCGCGAATCGAGCAGGTATTGAACAGAATGACGTCCGCCTCTTCCGGCCGGTCAGTCCGCTCCATGCCATCGCAGGCACGCAGCACGTCCGCCATCTTGTCAGAGTCGTACTCGTTCATCTGGCAGCCGAAGGTTTTGATATATAGTTTTCTGGTCACGTCAGGATCTTACTCGGAGTAATCGCCGCCGGAGCCTTCCCGAAGCCTCGACATTGAATAACAGGCTGAATTTACGCTTAAATCCAGACAATAAAGGGGAAGTGCGATTCTAGCAAAAAAGCCTGAACCTGCACAAAAAACTATGTTACGATTTCGTCTGTTAATAATTTGTTACAAACCGGTTCTCATGGGAGGGGAAAGTGGCGGTGATTGCAGACGTGGCATCCATTGGTATGGCATTGTTTACCGTGGCATTTTTCTTGTGGATGTTAAAGCAGGTTTTCACGAGTAAATAAAACGGCGATCACACCGCAGCAAATAAAAACTCCAGCCTCGGCTGGAGTTTTTATTTGCTGCATCAGGATAAAGTTCTCAATAAAATGCCTGATTGACTCTCGCCAAATCTTCTTCACTCAGCACCCCTACTGCCGCCTTCAGGCGCAACTGGCTGACGAGATAATTGTACTCAGCCTGGTATAAATCGCGCCGTGTGGAAAACAGCTGCTGCTGCGCATTCAGCACATCCAGATTGGTGCGCACACCGACCTCCTGACCCAATTTGCTGGCCTCCAGCACGCTTTCGCTGGAAGTCCGTGCCTGACGCAATGCCCTGACCTGGGCAATGCCGCTGACCACGCCGAGATAGGCCTGGCGGGTCTGCGTCGCAATCGTGCGACGAACATTTTCCAGCTCCTGCCGGGCGCGTTCATGATTGGCCTGCGCCTCGCGCCACCTGGATTGGGTCGCGCCGCCCTGAAACAACGGCACATTCAATTGCACACCGATACTCTTGTTGGTGCTGTCACTCCCCACACCAAAACCTCCGCCACTCGCACCGTTGTCGGCGTAACTCGCCACCAGGTCTACCGTCGGATAGTGACCGCCACGATTGCGTGCCACTTCCTTATCGGCAATTTCGGCAGCCGCCTGTGCAATAGCCAGTTGCGGACTGTTCGACTGCGCATCCTCCACCCACTTTTCCATATCGGCAGGTTGCGGGGCTTCCAGCTCAAGTTCTCCGCCGAGGCGCCTGAGGTCTTGCGGTATGGCATTGATCAATTGCTGCAGGGTGCGGCGCTTGATTTCCAGATCGTTCTGCGCGGCGATCTCCTGGGCACTGGTCAGGTCGTAACGCGCCTGCGCCTCATGGGTATCGGTAATGGTGGCGCTGCCCACTTCAAAGTTGCGCTTGGCCTGTTCGAGCTGTTCGGCGATGGCGATTTTCTGCGTCTCTGCCAGTCGCACGCCGTCCTGGGCAATCAGCACATCGAAATAAGCCTCGGCCACACGCAGAATCAGATCCTGCCCGGCAATCTGGAATTGCGCCTCGGCCTGGGCAACCTGCAATTCGGATTCGGTATAGGCCAGCCAGTTTTGCTGACGGAACAGGGGTTGCGTCAGATTCAGGCTGTAACCGTGCGTGTTGTAGCGCTGGTTGCCACCACCCGGCAGCGCCAGGGGCTGACGGTACTGGACCGTGCTGTCGTTGAACGTGCTGTTTGCATTGAGGCTGACGCTGGGCATCAGCAGGGAACGGCCCTGCGGCAACTTTTCCAGTCCGGCCTGCCGGGTGGCACGCGCAGCGGCAAATACCGGATCGTGGGCCTGTGCGGCACGGTAAGTTTCCAGCAAATCGGCGGCCTGGGCCCAGCCGCTCATGCCACACAGTGATGCCAGAATGAATGATGTCAGCTTCATTGATTTTTTGCGCAATCGTATATTAGAGTTTTCTAATGATATAACTTATCGTTGCATGGCGCAATACAGCCACCCCCTCAAAAGACAAAGTGTTTGGACTGCTCGGCATTCTGCAACGGTGCGACACAGGTTTCCATGATATTGACGGTCGTAAAGGCGCCCGGTGCGAGACAGGTAACCAGCTGAGCCTCCATTAACGGCCCCTCACCCACAATGGCGAATAGTCGCCCGCCAACGTTCAGGCTGTTCCGGAACGCGACAGGAAGCACCGGCGTCGAACCGGTCAGCACGATGACATCGTAACCCGCGCCGTTTCCCCAGCCGCGCGATGCATCGCCTGTCTCGAGAGTAATATTGGCGCAGTGATAAACATCCAGGTTTTGTTTCGCCATGTCGCTCAACGCCGGGACAATCTCGACCGAAGTCACCTGCCTCGTCAGCGCGGACAGCAGGGCGGCCAGATAGCCGCTGCCCGTACCCACCTCCAATACCGTGTCTTTGCGGGTAAGGCGCAACTCCTGCAGGGCGCGCGCCTCCAGCTTGGGATGCCACATGGCGGCACCATATCCCAGCGGAATTTCCATATCGGCAAACGCGAGGGCTTTGCTGCCTGCCGGCACAAAACGTTCGCGCCGGACATGCCTGAGCAACTCCAGCACCCTGCTGTCCCGCACCTCACATGGGCGGATTTGCTGCTCTATCATGTTGAAGCGTGCCAGCTCTACATCCTGCATTTTCTTCTCCCGCATGATTGCCTCATTGCCTTAACCGGAATTATCCATTTGCCGGCAACGCCCGTTTGGCCGGAAAGACCAGCGCGAACGTGCTGCCCTTGCCCTCTTCGCTCACGACCTCGATCTTGGCCTGATGCCGCATCGCAACATGTTTGACAATCGCCAGCCCCAGCCCGGTACCGCCCGTCTCTCTCGAGCGACTGCGGTCAACACGGTAAAAGCGTTCCGTCAGGCGCGGGATATGTTGTGGCGCAATGCCGATACCGCTATCCTGCACCGAGAATACCGGTTGTCCGTCCCGCTCCGTCCAGCACAGGGAAATTATACCGCCTGCCGGTGTGTAGCGAATCGCATTGCTGAGCAAGTTGCCGAATGCGCTGCGCAGCTCATCGTGATTGCCGAGCAACCTGGCCTTGCTCGGCATCTCCAGATGCACCGTATGCGCGCCTCCGTTCAACAGCTGCCCGTCATGATAAATCTCGTTGAGCAGCGCCTCTATATCGATGGCCTCTTCGCGCAGCGGGCTGCGGTCATTCTCAAGACGCGACAGGGTCAGCAGGTCGGTTACCAGATTTTCCATGCGTTTGGTCTGCTCTGTCATGCGCTGCAAGGCGCGCCGCGCATCTTCCCGGGTAAGGTCAGTCATGTCCCGCAGGTTTTCGACATACCCATTCACCACCGTCAACGGGGTACGCAGTTCATGGGATACGTTCGCCACAAAATCGCGGCGCATCGCCTCAATGCGCTCCAGTTGCGTAACGTCGCGACTGATCAGCAGGCGTTTGTTCGCCCCGTAGGGAACAAACTTGATGGACAACAGCATGTCGTCATGACGTGCCGGACGCATCACCAGCGGTTCGCTGAAATTGGATTCCTGAAGGTATTCGATGAATTCCGGCTGGCGCACCAGATAGGTGATGTCCTGCATCAGATCATGTTCGGCATCGAGATCAAAATGCTGCTGCGCCAGCGGGTTGCACCATTCGATACGGTTCGTCTCGTTCAGGATCGCCACGCCCTCAGGCAATGCGGCAGTGGCCTGTTCAATATGCTGAAGCTCGTCTGCCAGATCGAGCCGGGTCTGCTTGTGTTGCTTGACCATCTTGTACAGCAGGGAGAAAACCTCATCCCAGATACCGCCCGTTTCAGGAATGGTTTCAGGACGCGCATCCTGCAGCCACAGCCCCAGTCGATAGAGTTGCCGGGCATGATTCGCCATCACCGCCAGCAGCACCAGCAGCATGAACAGCAAGGCGGACACAGCCGAAAATATCGCCCACAGCAACAATGCAAGCATCGTGACGAGCACGATGGGGATGCTTAAACGGAGCCAGAAATTCTGCAATGCCTCTCCTTACTCACTGACGGAAAAACGATAACCGCTGCCGCGCACCGTCTGCACCAGCCCGTCCATTTCGAACGGTTCCAGCGCGGCACGCAGCCGGCGAATATGCACATCCACCGTGCGTTCCTCGACAATCACCTGGGACCCCCACACCTGGTCGAGCAGCTGCGTGCGACTGTAAACCCGCTCCGGGTGGGTCATGAAAAAATGCAGCAGGCGAAACTCGGTGGGGCCGAGTTCCATGGCCCTGCCATTCGCGCTGATGCGGTGCGCGGCTGGGGACAGCTCCAGGCCGCCTGCACAAACCGTTTCATCCGGCACCTGCGAAACATGCCGCCGCAACACGGCACGAATGCGCGCCATCAGCTCGCGCGGCGAAAACGGCTTGGTAATATAGTCATCCGCACCCGACTCCAACCCCAGCACCTTGTCGCGTTCTTCGCCACGCGCGGTCAGCATGATAATCGGAATCTCCCGGGTACGGGCATCGGCGCGCAACTGTTTGGCCAGCGCCACGCCACTGGTATCCGGCAGCATCCAGTCCAGCAGAATCAGATCCGGCGCATGGTTCTGTATTTGCTCCCATGCAGCGTCGGCGTCCCCGGCACACACGGCCTGGAATCCCGCCCGCGCCACATTGAACGACAGCAACTCCTGTATCGCCGGTTCGTCTTCTACAATCATGATTGTTGCATTCATCGTCACTCAGCCATTCTCAAACGGAATGGCAAGAGTATGAAGCTTGTGTGACAAACATGTGACAGAATCATTCGGCCCGGTTAACAACATGCGGAGGCGCATGCTCCGGCGGCCGATGCAGCAGCGAACCGGCCACCATGCCGGCGATGCTCATCAGGAAGCCGGCAAATTGCGGCGGGAGCGCGGCCTCGGGCGCGATGAACTCCATCGACAGCCAGGTCGCCGCCCCCAGACCCATCGCCCAATAGGCGCCGAACGTGGAGGCGCGCTTCCAGTACAGCCCGGCCACCAGCGGCGTGAAGGCCAGCACCAGCGTCACCTTGTAGGCGTTCTCCACCATCTGGTGGATGCCGGTATCCTGGTCCAGCGACCACAGCGCGTAGAGTGTGACACATACCGCAAAAATGCCCACCACCCAGCGCGTCATCACCAGCATCTTGTGGTCGGACAGGTTCTTGCGGGTGAGCCAGCCCTTGAGCACGTTCTCCGAGAGCGTGACCGAGGGCGCGAGCAGGGTGCCGGATGCTGTGCTCATGATCACCGACAGCAGCGCGCCGTAAAAAATGACCTGCGCCAGCAGCGGCATATGCCCCTTGATCAGTTCCGGCAACAGCTTCTGGCTATCCTCGGCCATCCACCTCGCGGTCAGTTCAGGATCGATCAGATTGGCCGAGTAGGCCAGGAACAGCGGCACGGCGGCAAACGCAAAATAGGCCACGCCGCCCAGCACCGTCCCCCACACCGCCACGTTCTCGTTCTTTGACGAGTTGGCGCGCTGGAACACGTCCTGCTGCGGGATGGAGCCGAAGCCCATGGTGAGCAGGCCGGAGACGAAGGCGACCATGGCCACCGCATTCAACTCGGGCCAGAAGTGGAACTTGTCATTCTGCGCCGCATGCTCGATCACCGGTGCCACGCCGCCGGTCATGCCGCTAACCAGCCAGGCGATATAGAGCAGGCCGATCACGATGACGATCATCTGGACGAAGGTGGTGAGCGCCACCGACCACATGCCGCCGTACAGCGTGTAGAGCAGCACCACCGCCGCGCCGATCAAAATGCCCTGCGCCTGCGTGATCGATCCGTCGGACAGCACGTTGAACACCAGCCCCAGCGCGGTAATTTGCGCCGACACCCAGCCCAGATAGGACAACGCGATGGCAACACCGGCGATGACCTCGACCTTGTGGCCATAGCGCTGGCGGTAGAAGTCGCCGATGGTGAGCAGGTTCATGCGGTACAGCTTGCGTGCGAAGAACAGGCCGAACAGGATCAGGCACAGCGCGGCACCGAACGGATCGGAGATCAGCCCGCCCAGGTCTTCCTCGAGGAAGGTGGCGGGAATGCCAAGCACAGTCTCGGCGCCGAACCAGGTGGCGAACACCATGGCCAGCACGATATACATCGGCAACGAGCGTCCGGCGGTAATGTAATCGCGCGCGTTGTGGACCCTGGTGGCCGCATACATGCCGATGCCGATGGAAAGGATCAGATACAGGAAGACGAAACCGACCAGCATGACATGAACTCGCTCAAAATCGAAACAGGGCGAATTTTAGCAGCCTCGCGAAAAACAGGGATAGTCAGAATTTTGCCCGCTGAAAACTACAAAAATGCAGGGTCCAGAATACAGACGGCGGGAAAGCCCGCCGTCTGTATTTTACTGACCTTATTGCATGAGCTCGCGCCAGGAAACACGATTTGCCGTGCCCGACGAAGCGACTGCCGTGGGTGTTTCCTTGGAAGTGATGCCGCCGCCGGTATCGGTGATGATGGTGATGATCTTGCCGGACTGCAAGCGAATGGTATTCATGCCGGCGACCATCGCGTTCGAAGACAACCTTGAGCCGACCGCCTGTTCGGCCGAGGTTTGGAGGAATTGTCCCGACTTGAAGTCAAAGTTGTACAGGAAGGAATAACCCCCAACGTCACAGACATTGCTGCTGGGGACATTGCTGGCAACCGTCAGTGAGCCCAGCTGCAATTGCACGTCCACGTTGACCCGCTCTCCCGGCGAAGTGTTGCCCGGATTCAGGTCAATATACCAGCCGGACTTGCTACCCCAGTCCACCGGATTGGTCGAGGTGGTACGCAATTGCTGACCGCTTGCGCCGGTAAAATCACTCAGGGTCTGTTCGACGAGCACGCCAGCTGCCCTGACCTGCCCGAGCCCGGTGCCTGCCAGCGTATCCTTGATCGCATAGACCGATTGCTGGTCGGTGTTTGACAGGTCGGTCAAGCCAAGATAACGGCCGGTGCCCACCTGCACCACCGCATAGTCAACTCCGCCGTAGGGCACGACGGTCAGCTCGGGCTTGGTCGTGATGGGCTGCACACCGGCGCCATTGACCGCCCCCAGCTCCGCAAGCAGCACCGCCACCCCCGCAGTTGAGACCGGTGCTGCCGGCGGCGTACCGCCATCAAGTTCGAAGCGCCACAGGTTGCCGAGCAGGTCGCCGCCGTAGAATCGTTCGGCGGTGTTGTCGGTTGACGTATCAACCCACACGTTGATTTTCGCCAGCCCGCTCGGCGTGGTGGTATTGCCTGTGCCGGTACCGATTTTCTCCAGCACCGCGCCGGTGCTGGCATTCAACACATAAAGGTAACCTTCCCCGTCCCCGGGAGAAACATTGTTGTAGCCGGAGGTCACCACGACCACCCAGGTGCCATCCTTGCGCTTGGTCACAATCGGGTTGCCAAAGCTGTAACCCAGGTCATTGTCATCGGATGCCGTGAAATTCCACAGTGCCTTTGGGGCGGCCGGATCAGTGATATCCAGCGCGTAATAGCCTCTGCCGCCGGCATTGAAACCGCCCACCAGAATGGATTTCCACTGCGCACCGGTGCAGGTGCTGGCTGGTGCATTCGGGCAGATGTCGGCCACTGTCGGCGAACCATCGACATAATAGCGGTGGTTGGCGGAATAGGTCTTGTCGGCCAGCCGGTAAAGGTTGCTCATGATCATCGACGGAACATAGGCCCATGTTTCCTGCCCGGTATCGCCGTTGAAGGCATGCAGCATGCCGTCATTGGCGGCCACATAGACCATCGGCGTACGGCTCGCCTGGGTCGTGTCCCTGAAGGTGGCATAGTTTGCATCCACATATTCGAAGGGCGGCTTTTTGACATACACAGGCTGCGAGGTGACCATATCCCCCAGCACATGCTCGCGGTCGCGGTACAGCGTCACTTCATTACCATGCTGGCCGCGCAGATAGTTGACCAGATTTTCCCCGACGGCAGCCGTCTGCTCGGCAGGCGTCAGCGCGGCGCATTGCGACAACTGATCGGCGCCGGTACACACGCTGTCAAAATACCCCTGCTCTGTGGCAGTCAGGCTGGCCCACAGGAAGGGCTTCAGCTTGTTGGCAGCGCCGCTGTCGAACGTGTAAATGGTGCGCGTGTCGCTGCTTGCCCCGACCTTGAGATCCAGCAGGGATTGTGCGGTCCATATCGGGGTGGATGAGACATTGCCGGTTACCGGATCGATGGTCTTGGCCTGCAGATCGCCGTCCCAGAATACCGTCCGGTACAGCGCGACAAACAGGAAGTTATCACCGGCTACCGGTTCGAGGTTACTGGTTGCGGCGGCGGCCGACGAGCCCGCACGCGCCGTTACCCCGGCCAGCGCATTGCCGATGCCGGTGATCAAGGTATCAGGGTCGCGCGCGCTGTAGTAAACGCCGCGCCCGTCAACGGCGGCATGCCACAGGTCGTCAATCCGCTCTGCACCGCTGTTCGTAATGGGGTGTGGCCAGTTAAGGGTACCCTGCACGATGGCGTTGTAATCGGCCGAGCCGCTTGACAGATAATTGTCGGCATAGCCCAGCGTGCCGTCCACCCCCAGCCCGAGGGTAAAGGTGGTCATGTGCTGCTGCGGATTGACATCGGCACCGCTGCCGGGAACATTGTTTTCGCAGACATCGGCACTCAGCGCGCCGGTGCAGTTGCCCAGCGCCGTAGTGCGCAAATCAGTCTGGTAGTAGTACATCGCCACATCGGCCAGCGAATCGCTGAACCCGCCGCTCCCCGCACTGCAGGTGGTCGTGACCCAGCCATTGCCCGATGCGGCGGCAGCCGCCGTGCAGGAAGCCACGACGGTCGGGCCGGTCGTCACCGTGTCGCAGCTGGTCGTCTGAAAATCGGGGCTGACGGGCGCTACCGGCGTGCAGGTTTCAACGCCGGTCGGACCCGAGATCGTGGTGGTGGCGCAGGTGGTCGTGGTCCAGTCGTTGCCCGACGAGGCGGTAGCCGCCGTGCATGAGGAGACATAAGTCGGACCGGTCGTGACTGTCTGGCAGCCAGTCGTGCCGCCGTCCGATGCATCCGCATCTGCCGTGCAGGAACTCGTGCCAACCCAGCCGGTGTCGGCGGTCTGGCAGGTGATGGTCTGACCGCCGGTCGGGCCGGACGGCGTACAGGAGGACACATTCACCCAGCCGGTGTCGGTGGTCTGGCAAACGGTGGAGGCCGTTGGTGTCCCCGGGGTACAGCTCGACACATTGCTCCAGGTCGTGACGCCGGTCATGCAATCCACCGAAGACGAACCGTTATAATCCTGGGTGCAGGAAGCGACCGGCGTCCAGTTCTGAATCAGCTGGCAGTCCCTCCGGCTGGATCCCGAGCTGTCCACTGTGCAGTTTCCAGTGTTGGACCATGAGCTCCAGCTACTGCCGCCGTTGCTCGAAGTTCGCGTTTGCAACTGGCCGACGACGCATTGATCCTGCCGCGAACCCGACGTGTCCGGGCTACAATTATTCCTGTCGTTGTAGTCCTCCCAGGTGGCGCCATAGTCGTAGGAGCGCAGGCGGTAGAGCTGTCCGGTCACC
>JBFKMJ010000010.1:0-13211 GCA_041629915.1 Gallionella sp. | reverse complement strand
TTGGCGGGAGGGGTGAAGTTGGGGATGCGCGTCCAGAAAAAGCCGGTCTGGTCCGGTTTCCTTGCAGGCCCCGTTTTGTTATTCGCAGCGTCCAATAAAAAACATTCCCGGAATTTGTTTAGACAGATAAGGGATAGCGCCGAACCTTGCAATGAGCTGAATCATTGTCAGGTTATTACATCTCAGTGTGAATATTAACATGACTGATATGAATTTTCCGCCCTCCAACCCACTCATGACGGAGCAGGAGCGAACCGGGTACCGCACCAGAATGCGTGCTGCCGAAACCATCGAGGCACGCGAGCAGATTCGCAAGGAGCATCACGAACAAGTGAAAGTGCGCGCCAGGGCGCGTGGTGAGAATCTTCCCGGCGAGCCGCCCGCCAGAGGAGGCGGCATGGGTTCCGGGGGTGGCATGAAACAGGGTCGCGGACGCTGATCCGGGGCCTGCCTTCGAGAAAGGATGCGCAATGGCGCAAGCCTTTCAGTTTGAGTGTCAGGAGCATGAATGAATGAGTGAACATAATCAGCAAGCCGTTGCACGCTACCGCTACAACTTCCTGAAGGAAGTCGAGGAGTGCGTCGAGGATGGCGAGTGGGTCAGGATGTGCATGCAATGCGGCGCGGAAATGATCGTCACCCCCTGCCAGTTACGCCAGGCCAACGTCGGGATCTGCCAGTCCGAGATTAACAAGAAGCAGGGTACGCAATTTGCCATGCCGGTGGTGTACTACTCGCAGCTGATGAGTGTGGCCTACGGCGGTAGCGCCAGGCAGGCCGGGCTGGACAGACATGTCATTCAGCCGAAAAAATTGCAGGGCATTGCAGGGCGGTAATGGAGCTATAATTGCTACAGAGCAGATTACAAGGAGAGCCAACATGCAGCACCTCACCCCAAAAGAAGCCTACGATTTACTGCAAACCACTCCCGAAGCGGTGTTCATCGACGTGCGCAGCGAAATGGAATACATGTTTGTTGGCCACCCGCGCGGCTCCATTCATATTCCCTGGGTGGATGGCCCGGACTGGGAGGTCAATCCGCATTTTGTTGCGCATGTGCGCAAGGCCTCCAGCGTCAACCGTCCGATCGTGCTCATCTGCCGTTCCGGGCGCCGTTCCGCCGATGCCGGGCTGGCATTGGAGAATGCCGGTTTGAAGGACATCTATAACGTCACGCATGGTTTCGAAGGCGACCTGGACGAAAACCATCACCGCAATTCGCACAACGGCTGGCGCCACGACGAATTACCCTGGGCGCAAACCTGATCACAGTGTGGTTTCAGTCATTCCCACGCAGGCGGAAATCCAGTTTTTCTATAAGCTGGATGCCGGGGCAAGCCCGGCATGGCGGATGCATGAAAGGCACCATGGTCACCATTCCCGATTTCACCGAAGGTGAGCCGGACTCGTTGCCACTTTGCTGTTCGACCGTTACGGAGAACTCGTCCCGATCCGGCTCGCCGATAGCGAATCGCAACTCGGTGCCAACCCGGCACAGCTGACTCTAAAGAAACTGATGACCAATTCCAGCTCCATCATTATCTTCCAGCTGTTCCCATCGCTGACAGTTCTGGGCTTGATATTGCCATTGATAGGCTTGGCTATTTTAGTGGCAACTCTTGTTCCACTACGCAGGTTAATGGCGATAATCCCTGTCGGCGCACTGCGCAGCAAGTGGCGTGTCATAAATGGATTGGTTTTCCTCTTTATCGCCGCCTACCTCGGCTACATCGTGACAATCTGGAATCAACCGGCCGAGTGGATCAAGCCGCCCATCCCGGGAATCCTGTTGTTTGGCGCCATTTTTGTGTGGCTGGCGATAAGGCTTTCGCTGCAAACAGCGGTCAGCCTGCAGCGCATGGATTCGCTGGAAACAGAAAATATTACCGATGCCCTGACGAAGGTTTACAACCGCCGCTATCTGAATCGTCGTCTTGAGGAAGAAGTTTCACGCGCAAAAAGACACGCTCTCGAGCTTTCCATTCTGCTCATCGATATCGATCATTTCAAGCGGATCAATGACACCTATGGACACCAGGCCGGTGATGTCGCCCTGAGCCTGTTCGGCCGCCTGCTCAAGGTTGCTTTTCGTGATGTGGACATTGTCGCGCGCTACGGGGGCGAAGAATTTCTGGTGATTTGCACCAATACGGGAGTCGACGAGGCTGCGTTGGTCGCAGAGCGCCTGCGCGAGATGGTTGAATCACACCCATTCGAGATATCCGATGGCGCCGGCGGCAGCCTAAGCATACAGTTCAGCATCAGCATCGGTGTGGCAGGCTTGAGCGGGCGCCTCGATAGCAGCGAGAAACTGGTGCAGGCCGCGGATATCGCGCTCTACCGCGCAAAAAGGGAAGGCAGGAATCGTGTCGTCATTGATGGGGCCGCAATCAGGGAGCCCGTGATATCCGTGTAGCAAATGACTGATGGGATGACCGTGGCTTTAATGACTGGCACGCGGCTCGGCACGCTACCTGCATGTACCACCCTGCCGTCCACCACCACGGCCGGCGTGGACATTACGCCGTAGCCCATGATGGCCCGGATGTCTTCCACCTTTTCAAGTTCGACGGCCGCACCTTTTTCTTGCGCAATTGCCTCGATAAGTTTTATCGTGGTTTTGCAGTTGGCGCAGAAGCGATCTGACCGCAGGCAGGGTTAAATCATTTGCATCGGCATAAACCTGCATGCTTCATGCCGTTCAAGTAGCACTGTTCGATGATGTCGCGGTCTTCGGCAGTAAGTTCGGTCAACACGCGCCCGACACATTCACCCAGCGCGACGATGGGTTCGGCTTGCTCATCCGGCTCGGGAGTATCGTCCGGCAACTCGGCGGTTTCCCGATGCAGGCGTTGATGATCAATCAGCGTATTGCGCGCGACCTGAAATAACAGGCGCGCGGGTTGTCCAGATTGCAGAATCCGCCCCCCTGCCGGATTGCCTTGAGGAAAACATCCTGCAGCATGTCATCGGCGAGATGGTTGTTACCCAAGCGGCGCACCAGGTAGCCACGCAATTCACTTTCGTGCTTGCGCCAGGCTTTTGTGACACAGGAAAATGCCGATGTCATGGCGATATCAACTCAATCTTCCTCGCCGGGTTTGGCTGCATGTTTGCTCCCGGCCTCATACCAGTTGGTGCTGTGGTTCACCAGATACACCACGCTTAACATCACCGGCACTTCGATCAGCACGCCGACCACGGTGGCCAGGGCTGCGCCTGATTCAAAGCCGAACAAGCTGATCGCTGCCGCAACCGCCAACTCGAAGAAGTTAGACGCTCCGATCAGAGCCGACGGACCCGCCACACAGTGCACTTCACCAACCCGACGGTTCAACCAATAGGCCAGGCCTGAATTGAAATACACCTGGATGAGGATGGGCACGGCGAGCATGGCGATGATAAGCGGTTGTTCGACGATGGCTTTGCCCTGAAAGGCGAACAGCAGGACCAGCGTAAGCAGCAGTGCCGAAATGGAAAACGGGTTCAGTCGCGCAAGGGTGTGATGCAGCGCTGCCATGCCGCCGCGTTTCAACAATATCCTGCGCCATACCTGAGCCGCCATCACCGGCAGCACAATATACAACCCCACCGACACCAGCAGCGTATCCCACGGCACAACGATGGTGGATAGCCCAAGCAACAATGCCACCAGCGGCGCGAAGGCAAACACCATGATGGCATCGTTGAGCGCAACCTGGCCGAGGGTGAACAATGGCTCGCCATTTACCAGACGGCTCCACACGAACACCATCGCGGTGCAGGGTGCGGCGGCAAGCAGGATCAGACCGGCGATGTAGCTGTCGAGTTGATCTGCGGGCAGATACGGTGCGAATACGTGCCGGATGAAAATCCAGCCG
The DNA here is from genome assembly GCA_041629915.1 of Gallionella sp. Lineage (GTDB taxonomy): Bacteria > Pseudomonadota > Gammaproteobacteria > Burkholderiales > Gallionellaceae > Gallionella. Next base: position 9,351 of record JBFKMJ010000010.1, on the reverse strand, counting down.
AGCAATGCCATCGAGAACGGCTTGACGGCCCAGTTGATGAACAGCGTGACACCGATCCCCCGAACGTGTTGCCTGACCTCATGTAATGCTCCGAAATCCACTTTGACCAGCATCGGAATAATCATCACCCAGATCAGGATGCCGACCGGGATATTGACCCGCGCGACTTCCATCCTTCCGAGTGCATGAAAAGGGGTGGGGATGAGCTGTCCAAGAGTGATCCCGGCGACAATGCACAGAAATACCCAAACCGTCAGGTAACGCTCGAAGATGCTCATCGGCGCGCCGGTTGCTGCTTTTTTTGTGACTTCACATTGTTCAGACATTTCTATCTCCTAGATGCTGAGTGCTTCGCGGAGGGCGGGAATCAATCGAGCACGAATGTCATCACGCACTTTGATAAAGCTCTCTAGCGGTTCACCGTGAGGATCATGAAAGGGCAGATGAATGCGTGGTGCTGGGCGTGGGAAGATCGGGCAAGCTTCCTTCGCGTTGTTGCAGACAGTTACGACGAGGTCGATGGATTCATTCATCACAGCATCAACGTCCTTCGGAAACAGGCCATCAGTGCGTAACCCGGCGAGACGCAGGGCTTTCATTGCACCATCGGCCACTTTGGGCTGTGGGCGAGTCCCCGCTGAAAGTGCGCGAACTTGACCGGTCAGATCATGATTGATGATGACTTCGGCCATCTGGGAACGACAGGCGTTGCCGGTGCATAGCACCAGAACTGTTTTCTGGTCAGTCACTTTTTTCTCTTGTTTGCGTTTGGGAGGCAAGGTTTGTCATGACAGCAGTTGCGTGTTAAGAAGGCGATGAGCGTATCCATCGCCTCATAGTCTGCGGAATAGCGGATGAATCGGCTTTCCCGTTGCCCGCATATCAGGCCAACACGATTCAGGTGTGCAAGGTGAAATGAAAGTGTTGCGGGAGCCATGCCGAGTTGCTCACCAATGGCACTCGCGTTGATACCATTCGGCCCAGCCTCGACCAATAGGCGAAAGATTGACAGCCGGGATTCATGGCCGAGGGCAGCGAGTAGTTCTGCAGCATCCAAAGTTTCCATAGTTCGAATAATATCGAATTATGGAGTCGAAGTGAATAGCTGTTTCTGGCGCCGACCTGTTATTCACACCACGAGACTCTGTGCCGTAAAGCAATCAGTGATGCTTTGATTCGACAGTTTGCCGCATTGTGGTCGTTTGCAAAGTTATGCAATCGATACCTGGGCAATATTCGCGCCCTTGTCCACACTCGTAAAATGACAGGAAAAAATGGGCGATCTAGAGATCGCCCGAAAGGAGGAGCCTATGAAAGGCAGGGTTGAAAATTACTGAACTGAACACTCAGCCTGAGCCGTGGGGCGCCGCCATGAACCAGGGCGGCTGTTACCCTGGTGCGGGGTGAAGCACTTGGCTGGGTGTCTTGGCAGGAGCCGGTTGCGCTGGTTAAGTGACATGGTTTGCAGAATACCGAGCCAGGCTTAAGAAATGCTTAAGCGAAAAAAACATTTTCAGGAGGGCCGAATTTTTGAGCCCCGCTGCATGGATTCGCATTAAAGCGGTTTGCGCACAGTGATCGCGCCGCGAATCTGGCCTACGGAGTAGCCGGTCGCGCGATCGTTGGGGTAGAGCTCGCCGAGAACGGACTTGACGGCCGGGCTGATCTCATCGGCCGAGCCGTGGCAGGAGAGGCAGAGCGGTTGCACCGGCAGCGCCTTGACGTAGCGGTACTCATTGCCAACCACTTCGCCCTTCTCCAGTTGTGCAGGGGACTCGCCGGCAGCGGCGCGCTGGTCGAAATCCTCGAGCGCGGCCTTCTCCCAGTCATCGGGAATGGCACGCGCCTCGTTGCGCGGCTTCAGGCTGACGCGCCTGACCTTCCAGCCGGTCTCCTGGAGTATCTTGCCGGCCATTTTTGGGGCCATGTCCCTGCAGACGGGGATTGCGCCTTCCGGGCCGGACTTGGCCATTTCTTCCTGCAGGGTGGCGAGCAGCTTGGGCGGCAGGGACATCGCCACCTTGCGTGCCTCGCCTAACATGGCGTCGTCCCCGGCGTGGGCCGGCAAAGAAACAAATGGGGTGGCCAGAATCGCGGCAGCTATCAGTAGTGTTTTCATGAAATATTCCTCGTGGTGGTTGGAAAGATTGATTCGGAAGCGCCGGCATGCCAACGCTTGTCCGTACGGGCAGCCGCGCGAGCCTGCTCAGGCTGCGCGGCTATTCTCCCTGCTGACTACTTTAGGGATGCTTGGGAGTGGTGTAGGGCACTTCTTTCTGATGCGGTTCCCAGGTGGTTTCATAACCAACAAAAAACTCCCCCGGTACGATTTCCTTCTGACGGGTAGTTACGTGGAATGCGTGGCCGTCTGGAACCTTAGGGCGGCAAAATGGTTTCTTTTCATCACTCATGGTTCTAACTCCTTTGGTTGTAAAAATCAGTGGCCGAAAATGGCAGGAGGTTCTCCAGATTTCCGGTGAAATTGTACTGGTTAGCGCGTGTAATGTCCCTTCTTTGGGATCACATGCCGTACGCCTCCCTGCGGGTTCTCAACGTCCCCTTTGTAGCGTGGGATGATGTGAATATGGACATGCAAGATGCTTTGCCCGGCCGCCGGTCCGACATTGACCCCGATGTTGTAGCCGTCTGGATGGAACGCTTCATCAAGGAGTTTCTTTTCTTTCTGGATGAGGCCCATGCAGGCTGCGACTTCTTCAGGCGTCAGTTCGAAGAAACTGGCGACATGGCGACGCGGGATGACCAATGTATGTCCCGGACTGGTCGGGTAGGTGTCGCGTGCGCTGTAGGCAAGTTCATGCTGCAACGAGACGCCGCGCGGGTCCTTGCAGAACAGGCAGGGATCGTTGGGGTCTCTTTTCTTTTCTTGCGTGGCTTCAGAGGACAACGGAACACCTCTTTCTGTACGTTATACTTCGACACAGAATAATCCTTACAAGGGAATCATCTTGGCATCGAATAGTGGACGGGCTTACTTTGCATTGCTGGGTTATCATTTCAACCCCGACGACATCACGCGTTTGCTCGGGATAGAACCCACCTCGGTCAATGCTGCGGGCGCATCCAGCGGGCTGGATAAACCCGTCATCAGTTCCTGGGAGTTGTCCACGGAGACCCTTGCCGGAGAGGTGGACGTGTTCGCCTTGACGGACACTCTCGTCAAGCAACTGGAACCCCTCAAGGAAAAGATCGTTGAGGTCTGCAAAAGCCACAATCTGTCTCCAAGGTTGGGCGTGGCACTGACCTTATCCGTCGACAAAGGTGAATCCAGCCCGGAAGTTGGATTCGGCGCCCGAACAATCCGTTTTCTGGCGGATACCGGCTCATTCATCGAGGTGCAAAACAAACTTTCCGAGCGGGTCTGATCCATGCTTCACCCGGCGATCTGACTGTTGCACGCGGTTGGCTGCAACTGCGCCAGTTTCAGTTGTTCCTGACAATGCTTCAGACAGAGCGGTTGCAGCGCGTGGGGAAAGCATTCCATGATCACTTCAAATTCGTCTGCTGTCTCTTCCGCAAGCAGGGCATCGTTCGTCAATTGAGCCAGTACATTCTGAGCCGTGGCCTTATTCACGCGACAGATGACTGCCACATGGATAGGCAACTGTTGCTCCATGCTGACCGTCAATGCCTTTTCATATGATTTGATCGCTTCTTTCAAACGTTCAGGATTCTCTTCCGACTCGCCGAGATGATGCAAAACGGCCGCCCGGTTGTTATGTGTGGCAGTCAGCTCCAGGGCGTAATCATCCGCATCGAGCACTGCAAGCGCATTCTTATAGGCGACAACGGACTTTTGAAATTGACGGTTGCCGTTAAGCAGTTTTCCGTATATATGAAAAGTAGCCCCCAGTTGATGCATGGTGATCATCCAGTCTTGCGGGGATACTTCCCGTGTCCAGACCAGCAAGGCGTTGGTATATGCATCTACAGCGATATTCAGCGGCGTTGTATTGTCGAGCAGCCGACCAAGCGCCTGGTTGGCCGTGCCAAGGCCGTATTGCGTGGCGGCCCATTCTGCGGGTGAATTGTCCTGTGTGAGTTCCTCCAGTGCATTGCTGAAACACAGAATAGCTTTTTCATACAACTTTGCATCTCTGCGTTGCTGTCCCAAGGCCGCCAGTATGTTGCCAAGATGATTCTGCGTCTCAGCCCAGGCCAATGGCTGCTGGCCGCGATATTGGTCTGTCAGCGATCCCTCAAGTACCTCACGCACACGCTCAAGGATGCTGGAACTGAAGCGATGCTGTTCGAAATTTCCACGCGTGAACAGAAAGTTATCCGCAACAGCCACCCTGGTGTTCGGCGCAGCCGCCTCGACCCATTCATCGCCAAGCTGGGCTAAGGAGATCGCCAAAGCGCGTTCCAATGCCTTATTGCGAGGGTAAAGCGTGTAGATATCCGAGTATTTCATTTTGCCCGGTCGAGTATTTCATTCAATTCAGGATCTGCGCCGACTGCGCCGCCAAGATCGATCTCTTCCTCGGTTGCTTCGCGTACAGACAGGACTTCCAGCATGAAAGTGACTTCTCTGCCGCAAAGCGGGTTGTTGCCGTCGACGGTCAATGTCTTGTCGTCGAAGCGGGTGACGATGAAGTTTCTGGGTTCACCTTTTTCATTTTCCATGGTGATGGTCATGCCGATCTCCCGATACTCTTCCGGGACGTTCTCTATACGATCGGTGAATACCAGTGACTCGTCCCTCTCGCCGTATAGCAGCGTGGTGTCGATCGGCACATCGATGATGTCGCCGGCTTTTTTTCCATACAGCAGCTTGGTCACTTCTTCGGACAGGACATCATTCACGCCATGAACATATCCCAGCGGATAGTCCACAGTGACAAGTATGTCGCCGGTTTTGTTGTCGATGACTTTGTAATTCAGTTCAACGAATTTTGCGTCTTCAATCGTATCTGACATATCGGATGGAATCCTGTTAAAACAGTGTGGCCCCAAAGATCTTCACCTTGTCCTTTTCATAGCCCAGTACCAGCCTTCCCAGCCATTCGGAATGGTTCTTTTTGTTTATCACTTTGTATAGAACAGTGACATATTCCCCACGGCGGATCATGCCAAGGTAGGAATAATCTTCCGACAGGTTTTTCGCAAGGTCGCTTCTCGCAAACTGCTTGCCCATTTCAACTTCATTGGCTCCCGCAATAAAAGAGCTCGAAAAATTACGCGTGAATGCGCCGTAGTTTCCTTCATTGGAGTACTTGATCAGGTCAGCCCACATCGGGTTGGCCAGTTCCAGGATCTCTTCGTCTGTTTTTTCAAGAATATTCATAAGATTCCTCATCTATATAGGGTTTCATCATTGCATCTATAGCGAGGCCTAACCACTCCATGACAGAAAAAAAGGACCAACAAGCTGCATGTCAGTCCTTTTGCGCAAATATATTCACGGCCTGAAGAATTCAAACCTATATTTGCTTAGTGCGCTTCCGGGGGGGCCTTCTCCACGTCACCTACCAGGTGGTAAAGCGGTGCTTTTTCCATCGTATATTCACCTGTCCTGGGATCGCGACGGGAAACTGTCAGCACGTGCCAGTTCTCATCATCCAGCTTCATGGCATCACCACGGTAGTAGTATCCCGGCCAACGTGTTTCCTTGCGGAACAGGGTGTGATGGAACACACTTTCAGAGGTCAGGAAGCGATGTTTCAGCTCCCATGCACGCAACAACTCGTGTATATCCGAAGCGGCGACTTTTTCCAGATCCTGTCCCAGAATGTACATTTTCTTGAGACCGATATTCAGGAGCTTGTCGTTGGTCATGTAGTTGACGCCAAAACCACCACAGTACTCATCCATCAGCTTCTGTAGACGATCAAGACCCTGTTTCGGATTGATGAAGTTCGGATTGACCGACCCGGCAACGACTTCGTTCTTATAGACAGTGTATGTCTCGAGCGGCTTGTAGATCCTGGTTTTAAGGTCTTCGATCTGCTTATTGGAAACACGGATGCCTTCCGCCTTGCCATCATCGATATATTTGCACGCAGCCTTCGCAGCCAGACGACCTTCTGTGAATGAACCAGACGAGAAAGCGTGAGGTGTACCACCAGCCGCATCACCCGCACCGAACAGGCCTTCAACGGTGGTCATGCGGTTATAGCCCCAGAAATACTCGGGTGGAGACAAGTCTTCAGGGCCTGAACACCAGGCGCCACAACCCGTTGCGTGTGAGCCCATTACGTATGGCTCGGAAGTCGTCAGTTCAGGGTTCTCGTATTTGGGATCAACGTCAGTTGCAGCCCACAGTACCGCCTGACCCACGGTCATGCCGAGGAAGTTGTGCCAGCCGATCTCTTCAAGATGAGGATCCTGGAAGGCTTCCATGGTCACCATGTGAATCGGGCCGCGACCGGCATTCACTTCATTGATGATCGCGTGGTTGCGCAGACAAGTCGGAATGGGTCGGTGCGTACGGTGTGAAACCTCCGGGTCCAGGTATTCTTTGCCGACCATTTCCTGAAGGGCAGGGAACCACTTGGATTCGTACTCTTCACCATAGGCATTCTGGGTATAGGTCTTGAGGTGCAGGAAGTAGGCGCCGACAGGACCGTAACCGTCCTTGAATCGTGCCAGCACGATACGGTTTTCCATCTGCGTCATCTTCGCGCCTGCTTCGATCATCAGGCCATAGGCAGAACCCGACGACCATGGCGCGTACCAGACGCGACCCGCACCTTCACCCACTGAGCGCGGTTTGAAGATATTGGAAGCACCACCGGCACCGCAGATGACGGTCTTGGATTTGAATACGTGGTAGTTGCCCGTGCGTACATTGAAGCCTACCGCTCCCGCGACGCGGTTCTCTTTTGCATCATCCATCAGCAGGTGGGTCAAGCAGACGCGATTGAATACCTTGTCTGCTGATTTCTTCGCCGCTTCAGCAACGATGGGCTTGTAGGATTCACCGTGGATCATGATCTGCCAGCGACCCTCGCGCAGGAACGAACCTTTCTTCTCGTTGCGCATGATGGGGAGGCCCCATTCTTCAAAGTTGTGTACGGTGGAGTCGACGTGGCGTGCCATATCGAAAGCGAGGTCCTCACGCACCATACCCATCAGGTCGATACGCGCATAGCGCACGTGATCTTCGGGATTGTTCTCTCCGAACCGGGTGCCCATATAGCAGTTGATCGCGTACAGACCCTGGGCTACCGCACCGGAACGCATGATGTTCGCCTTTTCGGCAATGACGATCTTTTTGTTCTGGCCCCAATATCTTGCTTCAAATGCCGCACCGGTGCCGCCAAGGCCCGCACCTGCAACCAGAATGTCGATATCGTCTTCAATGATTGTCTGGTAGCTCATTAGTATTGCACTCCCTTTTTGATTTCCAGGCCATTCGATTCCAGCGTATGCAAACCACCTTCATCCATGCGGATATATTTCGGTTCGTTGAACAATAGTTGACTGTCACGCATCTCCTTGCTCGGAGCGGGCGCGTGCGCAAGTTTCGGTGTCGCCGATCCCCAGGGCTTGGTCGTGATAGGCGCCAACAATTCCATATCTTTCTTGCCGTTGCGGAACTTGATGCGCCAGGCGATCGTGCCTTTGTCTTCATCGCGGATCACCCGGACACTGTGTCCAAGCGGGGCAAAGTCGGCATAACCGCGTACATCTATGGCGTGGTGCGGGCAGGCTTTCACGCAGGAGTAACACTCCCAGCACATGTTGGGTTCGATGTTGTAAGCACGTCGCAGGGATTTGTCGATGTGCATGATGTCGGACGGGCAGATGTCAACGCACTCTCCACAACCGTCACAACGCGTCATATATACAAAGGTTGGCATAATTTATTCCTCTATTCTTTATAGCTGATCAGTCTGGTTGGTGTTAGTAGTGGTTTGCACTTTCCGCCTTGATACAAAGCCCCATCTTCGGCGGGTTCTTGCCCATATACATGGGGATATCCGGGAACTTGCGCTGTACTTCCGGATCCGTCAGATCATAGTCAGGCGGCAGATTCTCCCGGGAATCATCGGCAAGGGTGATCTTCTTCTGGTGGGCCGCCGCAGGCTTGAAGAACATGTGAGCGAACTTGGACCAATAGACGCCGCCAAACAGAACGGTGCTGGACAGGATGAACAGGGCAAAGAAGAGGGTCAATCCACCGCCGGTGAATGACCAGATCAATGCGAAGGTCGAGGTGGCCAGCAGCGAGAGAATGAACAAGTCCGCACGCTCGACGCGGAACCGTGGAAGGCCTTCCGCAGCCACATCGACGCGGATGAAGAACCAGAACCAGTATCCGCCCACGGCCAGCATCAGTGCGCCGAGATGCCAGAGTTGAGGCAGGATGGCGGGGGTGACCGAGCCGGGCGCGGTATAACCAAAGATCATGATCGCGGTAGTCGCAGCGAAGATGATGAATCCGTACATGGTCAACAGATGGGAAAGACGGCGTCTTGGATTGCTGAATTCACCGGAGGTCAATACTTCGTTCACCAGCACTGAAACGGCAATCGATGCTTTTTCGCCACCGCTCACTGAGCGTTTTGCGTTTTTCTGGGCTTTTTTCGCATTCTCGAAAAAATACTTGGCACTTTTCTTGTGCATCATGTCCAGTATCGTCCCGCCCATGACCAGCAGGACCATAAGAACGATATATCCCTGCATCATCGCGGGGGATATGGCTTCTGGAAGTGCGGCAAAGAGGTTGCTCGTCAACATCAGGTTCTCCTCATAAATAATTACTTTTCAAAATCAGTTCGAACAAAAAGTGGTGCTCTTCTTGCGCGCCGAATGCCACTGCTGCTATCAACTATTCAATCCTGCGTAGTACTTGCGCAGTATCTCCACCACTTCCGGGCGGCTGAATTCGGCGGGGACATCTTCTCCATCGGAAAGCATCTTGCGCAATTGGGTGCCGGAGACTTGCAGGCGGTCGGCATCGGAGTGGGGGCAGGTACGACCCGATGCCATGCCGCCGCACTTGTAACACCAGAAGGAGATGTCGATCTTCAGTGCCTGCGTCTCCAGTGCGTTCCTGGGGATGGTGTCGAAGATGTGGTGCGCGTCGAACGGGCCGTAGTATTTGCCGACCCCGGCATGGTCGCGGCCGACGATGAGGTGCGAGCAGCCGTAGTTCTGGCGAAACAGCGCATGCAGCAAGGCTTCGCGCGGGCCGGCATAACGCATGTCCAGCGGGTAGCCCGCTTGCACGACGGTCTTGGCGACGAAGTAATTCTGGGTCAACGTGATGATGGCATGGGTGCGCACCTCGGCCGGGATATCACCCGGTTTGAGGTTGCCGAGCAGGGAATGAATCATCACGCCGTCGCATACTTCGATGGCGATCTTGGCCAGATATTCGTGCGA
>JBFKMJ010000009.1:0-13251 GCA_041629915.1 Gallionella sp. | reverse complement strand
CTGTTTGGCCTGCGGCAGTTCCGGCAGCGTGGCGCGCACCTCCTCGATCCATTGCGGCGAGATATCCAGCGGCAGCAGGTCGGGATCGGGAAAATAGCGATAGTCGTGCGCCTCTTCCTTGCTGCGCATCATGCGCGTTTCGCCCTTGTCCGGATCGAACAGTACGGTGGCCTGTTGTATCGTGCCACCGCTCTCCAGCGTGTCGATTTGCCATTGCGCTTCATAGTTGATGGCCTGTTCGAGGAAGCGGAACGAATTGAGGTTCTTGACCTCGCGACGGGTTCCCAATTCACTTCCGGGGCGGCGCACCGACACGTTGGCGTCGCAGCGGAACGAGCCTTCCTGCATGTTGCCGTCGCAGATGCCGATCCAGCGCACCAGCGCGTGCAGCGTTTTGGCATACGCCACCGCCTCGGCGGCAGAGCGCATGTCCGGTTCGGAGACAATTTCCAGCAGCGGCGTGCCGGCGCGGTTCAGATCGATGCCGGTCATGCCGTGGAAGTCCTCATGCAGCGATTTGCCCGCGTCCTCTTCGAGGTGGGCGCGGGTGATGCGTACCACCTTCTCCTTGTCACCGACCTGAATGGTGAGCTGGCCGTTGCCTACTACCGGCAAATCGAACTGGCTGATCTGGTAGCCCTTGGGCAGGTCGGGATAAAAATAATTCTTGCGCGCGAACACCGAGCGCGTCGCGAGATGCGCGCCGGTGGCGAGGCCGAACTTGATTGCGTGTTCCACCGCGCCCCTGTTCAGCACCGGCAGCACGCCAGGCAGCGCCAGGCTCACCGCATCCGCCTGCGTGTTTGGCTCCGCGCCGAACGCGGTCGAAGCGCCACAAAAGATTTTGCTGCGGGTTGAGAGTTGCGCATGCACTTCCAGCCCGATGACGATTTCCCAGGTCATGATGATGTTTCCTTGCTATGCCTGCGGCGCACGACTGTGCCAGTCGGTCGCCAGTTGATATTGGTGCGCGGTGTTGAGCATGCGCGCCTCGTCGAAGTAGTTGCCGATGATCTGCAGGCCAGCGGGCATATTGTTTGCGCCGAAACCACAGGGGATGGACATGCCGGGCAGTCCGGCGAGGTTCACCGCGATGGTGTAGATGTCGGACAGGTACATCTGCACCGGATCGTCGCTCTTTTCGCCCAGTTTGAAGGCGGTGGACGGCGCGGTCGGCCCCATGATGACATCGCATTGCTTGAATGCTTCGGTGAAATCCTGCGCGATCAGGCGGCGGATCTTCTGCGCCTGCAGATAATAGGCATCGTAGTAGCCGTGGCTCAGCACATAGGTGCCGATCATGATGCGGCGCTTCACTTCCGCACCGAAACCCTGCGCGCGGCTCTTCTCATACATATCGGCAAGGTCGCTGTAGTCCGGCGCGCGGTAGCCGTAGCGCACACCGTCGTAGCGTGACAGGTTGCTCGACGCTTCTGCCGGGGCGAGCACGTAATACACTGGCACGGACAGCCTGGAATTCGGCAGGCTGACTTCGACCACGGTCGCGCCGAGTTTGCGGTATTCGGCGAGCGCCGCCTCGACGGCCTGCGCGACATCGCTGCTCAGCCCATCGGCAAAAAATTCTTTCGGCAAGCCGATGCGCAGGCCGGCCAGAGGCTTGTTCAGGTCGCGCGTATAGTCTTCCCGGTCGCGCTGCAGGCTGGTCGAATCGCGCTCGTCGAACCCGGCCATGGTGTTCAGCAGCAGCGCCAGATCCTCCGCGCTGCGCCCCATTGGCCCGGCCTGGTCGAGGCTGGACGCGAAGGCGATCATGCCGTAGCGCGAGCATACGCCGTAGGTGGGCTTGAGGCCGGAGATGCCGCACAGCGCGGCGGGCTGACGGATCGAGCCGCCGGTGTCGGTACCTGTTGCCGCCGCCCACAGACGGGCGGCGACGGCCGCTGCCGAACCGCCGGAACTGCCGCCGGGCACGCACGCGGCATCCCACGGGTTCTTTGCGGCGCCGTAGTGCGATGTCTCATTGCTTGAACCCATCGCGAACTCGTCCATGTTGGTCTTGCCCAGATTCACCGCACCCGCATCGTTGAATTGCGAGATGACGTGGGCATCGTAAGGCGAGACGAAGTTGTGCAGCATCTTCGAACCGCAGGTGGTGAGCCAGCCCTTGGCGCAGAAAATGTCTTTCTGCGCGATCGGAATGCCGGTCAGGTCGGTGGCATCGCCATTTGCCAGCCGCTTGTCGGCGGCGCGCGCCTGCGCCATGCTCTTTTCCTCATCCAGGGTGATGTAGGCATTGAGCGCCGGGTTGAGTCTGGCGATACGGTCGAGATAGAGCTGCGCCAGTTCGACGCTGGAAATTTCTTTGGCGCGCAGGGCAGCGCCGAGTTGGCGTAGGGATGAGTTGAACATGCGATTTACTCGATGACTTGCGGGACCAGATACAGTCCGGCCTCAGTTTGCGGGGCGATAGCCTGAAATGCCTCGCGCTGGTTGGTTTCTGTGACCTTGTCATCGCGCAACCGTTGCGACACGTCCTGGGCGTGCGACATGGGTTCGATGCCTGCCGTATCGACCGCCTGCATTTCGGCGATCAGATCGAAGATGCCGGATAGTTGCGCGCGGGCAGATTCGATTTCTGTTTCGCTCATTGCCAGCCGCGCCAAACGGGCAATTTTTTGAACGTCTGTATTGCTTAAATGCATGGTAAAAGATGTATAGTAACAAGGCTAATAGGGTATCATAAAGGGATACGGTGACACACTTCTTTGACTATCAGGATTGAATATGTTTGGATTTTTGAACGGCTATTTTGCTAACGATCTGGCGATCGATCTCGGAACTGCCAATACGCTCATCTGGGTGCGCGGACAGGGTATTGTGCTGGATGAACCTTCGGTGGTGGCAATACGTCAGGAAGGTGGGCCGAACGGCAAGAAGGTGATTCAGCAGGTCGGTTTGGGCGCCAAGCAGATGCTGGGGCGCACACCGGGCAACATCACCGCGATTCGCCCGATGAAGGATGGCGTGATTGCCGACTTCACCGTCACCGAACAAATGCTCAAGCAGTTCATACGCAAGGTCTACAAGGCCGGCATCTTCAGTCCCAGCCCGCGCATCGTGATTTGTGTGCCGTGCGGCTCCACCCAGGTTGAGCGCCGCGCGATTCGCGAGTCCGCAGTTGGCGCGGGTGCGCGCCGTGTGGAGCTGATCGAGGAGCCGATGGCCGCGGCGATCGGCGCAGGCCTGCCGGTGGAAGAAGCGACCGGTTCGATGGTGGTTGACATCGGCGGCGGCACCACCGAGGTCGGTGTGATCTCGCTGGGCGGCGCGGTGTATTCCGGCTCGGTGCGTGTCGGCGGCGACAAGTTTGACGAGGCGATCATCAACTACATCCGCCGCAACTACGGCATGCTGATTGGCGAGACCACTGCCGAGGAAATCAAGAAGACCATCGGTTCTGCCTTTCCGGGCAGCGAGGTGCGCGAGATGGAGGTGAAGGGGCGCAACCTGGCGGAAGGCGTGCCGCGCAGCTTCACCATTTCCAGCAACGAAATTCTTGAAGCGCTGACTGATCCGCTCAACAGCATTGTCAGCGCGGTAAAAACGGCACTGGAGCAGACCCCGCCGGAACTTGGCGCGGACATCGCCAACAAGGGCATGGTGCTGACCGGCGGCGGCGCGCTGTTGCGCGATCTGGATCGTCTGCTGATGGAGGAGACCGGCCTGCCAGTATTGATTGCCGATGACCCGCTGACTTGTGTAGTGCGCGGCTCGGGCCTCGCCCTCGAGAATATGGACAAATCCACAAATATCTTTACCTCCGAGTAGCCCACACGAAGACAACTCTCATTCATAAAGCCGCGCTGGAACGTCGTTGATAGATAACACACAATCATTCCAATTTTTTAATCGCGGCCCCAGCCTTGTGGTGCGGCTGGTGTTTTTTGTGGTGCTCTCGCTGGTGCTGTTATTCGTCGATGCGCGCTACCGCTATCTGGAATCCACGCGCAGCGTCATATCCATACTGATTTCGCCGATACAGCAGCTGGCGACCATGCCGGGTATGTTGTGGCAACAGGCCGGCAGCTTTCTGGTTACTCAGCGCAAACTGGTGGATGAAAACAAGCTGTTGCACCAGCGGCGTCAGCGCGATGCCGCCCAGTTATCGCAATTTCAGGCCTTGCAGCAGGAGAATCAGCACTTGCGTGATTTGCTGGGGCTCGCGCAGCGCAGTGAATTTTCTACGCAATTGGCTGAAATCGTGCATGCCGAACGCGATGTGTTCAAGCGCAGGGTGCTCATCAACAAGGGCAAGAGCGACAATGTGCAGGCCGGACAGGTGGTCATGGATGATATCGGTATCGTCGGGCAGATTACCCGCGTTTATCCATGGCTTTCCGCTGTTACCCTGATTACCGAAAAAAATCATGCCGTGCCGGTGCAGGTGTTGCGCAACGGGCTGCGTACTATCGTGTTCGGCACTGGCGATACCAGCCAGTTGTCGCTGCGTTACATGCCGGTCAGTTCAGACATTCAGACGGGTGACATGCTGGTCACATCGGGTATCGACGGCATCTATCCGCCGGGCATCCCGGTCGCCAGAGTGGAAAATATCGAACGGGATGCCGCTTATCCATTTGCACGCATCACCTGCCTGCCATTGGCCGGCGTGGATAGCCATCGTCACCTGCTGATCCTGTCCGGTTTGCCTGAGTTACCCGAAGTGCCGGTGGAACAGGCCGTGGCAGTCAAACCCGGCAAGGGTAAAAGCAAAAGAAAAGTTCCAGAGGCCAACTGATGCCTTATTCCGATGCCACGCGGCAGCAAATCCAACGTCCGGTCAGCAACACTTTCATCCTATTGAGTGTGCTGGTCGCCTTGCTGCTGAACGGGCTGCCGTGGGGGGGCATCTGGCTGATGCTGCGACCGGACTTTGTTGCGATAGTCCTGCTGTACTGGTGCATATACAAACCCCAGCGCGTCGGCATCGGAATAGCGTGGGCAGTGGGGATGCTGGCGGACGTGGCCGATGCCAGCCTGTTCGGCCAGCATGCATTGGCTTATACCCTGCTTGCCTACGGCGGCGTGGTGTTGCATCACCGTTTGCAGATGTTTGACCTGCGCCAGCAGACGACCCAGGTGTTCGTTATTTTTGTGCTGGCTTATGCGGTGTATGCGCTGGTGCACTGGCAGGTGAATGGTTCTGTGGTATGGGCATTTTTCCTCGGTTGCCTGACCTCCACGCTGCTGTGGGCGCCGCTCAGTATCACGCTCCAGGCGATTCGGCAGATGCGCATGGACCGTGATCGCACATGAACAAGCACGTCGAGTTAATAAACCATCAACGCGAAATTTATTACTTCCGGCTGCGGCTGGTGATCAGTATCGGTTTTGTGCTGGTGCTGATGGCCATTCTGCTGGCGCGTTTTGCCTATCTGCAGGCGTTCCGTCACGACCATTACCAGACGCTGGCGGAAAGCAATCGTATCTCGGTCGTTCCCATTGTCCCGAATCGCGGCCTGATACTGGACCGCAACGGCCTGGTGCTGGCGCATAATTATTCCGGTTACACGCTGGAAATTACCCCGGACAGGATCCCTGACCTGGAAGCCAGTATCAATGAACTATCCATGCTGGTCGAAATAACCCCCAGAGATCGCAAACGCTTCAGGAAGCTGCTTGCCGAACGGCGCAATTTCGAGACCCTGGTGATCCGCAACCGGCTTACTGATGAGGAAGTCGCGCGCTTTGCCGCGCAGCAATACCGTTTTCCCGGCGTCGAAATCAAGGCACGGCTGTTCCGCGATTATCTTTATGGTGAAAAGACTGCCCACCTGATTGGTTATGTCGGGCGCATCAACCAGAACGATATGGCTCAACTTGAGGAAAACGACCTGGTCGCCAACTACCGTGGCTCGGATTACATCGGCAGAACCGGCCTGGAACAGAGTTACGAAAACGAGTTGCACGGTACGACCGGTGTGGAGCAGGTCGAAGTGGATTCGGGTGGAAGGGCGGTACGCATGATATCGCGCACGTCGCCGGTGTCCGGCAATATGCTGGTGCTGAGCATCGATGCCAAATTGCAGGAAATCGCCTTCGAGTCGTTCGGCAACTATCGCGGGGCGCTGGTGGCGATTGATCCGAATAACGGCGAAGTGCTGGCTTTTGTCAGCAAGCCGGGTTACGACCCCAGCCTGTTCATTGATGGCATTGACACCCAGAGCTGGAACGAGCTGAATAATTCGCCCGATACGCCCCTCAATAATCGCGCACTGCGCGGGCAATATCCGCCCGGGTCCACCATCAAGCCATTCATGGCGCTGGCCGGGTTGCATTACGGTGAACGCACTCCCGCTATGGCGATCAGCGATCCGGGTTATTTCATGCTGCCCGGCAGCAGTCACCAATACCGGGATTGGAAGAAGGGCGGGCATGGCAGCGTGGACATGTTCAAGTCCATTGTGGTGTCCTGCGATACCTATTATTACGGGTTGGCCACGGACCTGGGGATAGACAGGATATCCAGTTACCTGCCGCGCTTTGGTTTCGGAAAAAAAACCGGCATTGATCTGGAAGGCGAAACCACCGGACTATTGCCATCGCAGGAGTGGAAAAAGAGACGTTACGGGCAGAAATGGTATGTGGGCGACACCGTGTCGGTGGGGATCGGACAGGGCTACAATCTGGTGACGCCAATGCAACTGGCTTTCGCCACCGCAACGCTGGCGAATAACGGCATCGCTTACAAGCCGCACCTGGTCAAGGAAGTGCGCAGTGCGCACATTGACAAGAGCCGCGCGATCAGCAACGAGCCGTTGTCCGATCTTGAAATAGAACCGGCACATCTTGACCTGGTCAGGCGCGCGATGGTCGCAGTCAACCAGCCGGGCGGAACGGCGGCGCAGGCTGCCGCAGGCGCGCCTTATCAGATCGCCGGCAAAACCGGCACCGCACAGGTGGTGGCCATCAAGCAGGGCGAAAAGTATATCGAAAGCCAGGTGCAGGAACGCCACCGCGACCATGCCTGGTTTATCGCTCACGCACCCGCCGACCAGCCCAAAATTGCGCTGGTCGTGCTGGTTGAGAATGGCGGGCACGGTGGCAGCACGGCGGCGCCGATTGCACGCAAGGTGCTGGACTATTATCTGCTTGGCAAGGTGCCGCAGCCATTGCAGGAAGTTTCAGAGGAGGGTG
Organism: Gallionella sp.; assembly: GCA_041629915.1. Taxonomy (GTDB): domain Bacteria; phylum Pseudomonadota; class Gammaproteobacteria; order Burkholderiales; family Gallionellaceae; genus Gallionella. The sequence continues at coordinate 6,093 of JBFKMJ010000009.1, read as the reverse complement.
AGGAACATGACTAGACGTCAGTTGTGGTTGCGTTTCATCATCCATCTCGACCGGCCGCTGTTGCTCGGTATTGCTCTATTGCTGCTCACCAGTCTGCTGGTGCTGTACAGCGCAGACAATGCGAGCTGGGGACAGCCTCTGAACCAGATGATGAATATCGCGGTGGCATTAATCTGCATGTGGCTGGTTGCCAATCTGCCACTGCATTATCTGATGCGCACTGCCGTGCCGATTTATTTGCTGGGCATGGTATTGCTGGTTGGTGTGGCATTTTTCGGCGAGATCAGTCATGGCGCACGGCGCTGGCTGAATCTGGGCATTGCCACCATCCAGCCCTCCGAGCTGATGAAAATCGGCGTGCCGCTGATGATGGCGTGGTACTTCGAGAAGCATGAGGCCACCCTTACCATGAAAAACTATGTCGTTGCGACCCTGTTGCTGCTGGTTCCCGTCGCCCTGATCGTGCGTCAACCGGATCTGGGTACGGCGACCCTGATTGCAGCCAGCGGTTTTTACGTGCTGTTCCTGGCCGGCCTGAGCTGGCGGGTAATGGGGGGATTGTTTGTTGCAGCCCTCATCAGCGCGCCGTTGCTGTGGTCAACCCTGCACGATTATCAGCGGCTGCGCATCCTGATGCTGCTCGACCCCTCGCAGGATGCGCTGGGCAAGGGTTACCACACCATACAGGCAACTATTGCGGTCGGTTCCGGCGGGTTGCTGGGCAAGGGCTATCTGAATGGCACGCAAACCCATCTCGATTTCTTGCCGGAACGCACCACCGATTTCATTTTTGCAGTGTATTCGGAAGAATTCGGGCTGCTCGGCAATCTGATTCTGCTGTCACTGTATTTATTCGTGATTGCCCGCGGTTTCATCATCACCGCGAATGCCCCGACCTATTTCACCCGTTTGATGGCAGGCTCCATCACGCTGACTTTTGCCACTTACGCATTCGTCAACATGGGCATGGTCAGCGGCATCTTGCCGGTGGTGGGCGTACCCTTGCCGTTGGTGAGTTATGGCGGCACATCGATGCTGACCCTGTTGCTGGGTTTTGGTATGCTGATGAGCATCGAGACACATAAAAAACTTATAAGGACATAAGGAGATCGCATGAGCAGGCAACACGCAGTACCGGTATATGCAATTCTGGCCTTGGCGACGCTGGCACTTGCCGCGTGCGGCAGCACACCACAGCGCAAGGTGGCAGTGCGTGATACGCCCGCGCCAATCGAGGCGCGTGGGGCCGATGCCACCTCCGCCACTTCGGGTACTGGAGGCTATCTTGCCGGTGATGGCCCTGGCACGAATGCGCCGACCAATCTTGACGAAATCCCGGACGCCGTGCCGCAGGATGAACCCTTGCACCGTTATGCCAACCGCCCCTACGTCGCGTTGGGCAAAACCTACACGCCTGTCACCGTCGCGGGCGGCTTCAAGGAACGCGGCATCGCCTCATGGTATGGCAAAAAATTTCACGGTCAGCGCACTTCCAGCGGCGAAGTGTATGACATGTACGGCATGACCGCGGCACATCCCACTCTGCCGATTCCCAGTTATGTGCGCGTTACCAATGTCGCCACGCAGAAATCCGTGGTCGTGCGCATCAATGATCGAGGACCGTTCATGCATGAGCGCGTGATCGACCTTTCCTACACTGCCGCGCACAAGCTTGGCATCATCGGCAATGGTAGCGGGGAAGTCGAAATTGAAAGTCTTAGCGCTAACGCCAAGGTCGCGCCGGTTGCTGTTGCAGAGGTTACCAGCACCCCGTTGCCGCCGGCGGATATTCCGCCAAAAACGGCTGCCGCAGGACAGGAGGGCGCCGCCGGCAGTAATGTGTACCTGCAGTTGGGCGCATTCAAATCACAGGAAGCCGCAGAAAATTTCATGGCGCAAATGCGCACCAAGCTCGGTGATATCGGCAAACGGCTCAGCCTGTTCGTCAAGGACGGTCTCACCCGGGTTCACCTCGGTCCGTACGCGAACCAGCATGAAGCGCGTAATAACGCGGATAGCCTGACGGATAAGCTGGGGTTCAAGCCGCTGCTGAATCTGCATTAGCACAACAACGCTCGCTACATTACGCACATAGGGTGTGTGCGATGCACCCTATGCTTTTGCTGCGGCCGCCGGAATCACGGCTTCCTTCTGGCGCGCGGATGCGCCTTGTCGTAAATCTTGCTGAGGTACTGGAAATCCAGGTGGGTGTATACCTGCGTGGATGAAATGCTGGCGTGGCCGAGCATTTCCTGTACCGCGCGCAGGTCGCCGGAAGATTGCAGCACATGCGTTGCGAATGAGTGACGCAACAGGTGCGGATGCACGTTGCTGGTGATGCCTTGTCTGATGCCCCATTGTTTCATGCGCAACTGCACCACGCGCGGCGTGATACGGCTGCCGCGCGCCCCGACAAACAGCGCGCCCTCATCCGGTTTTGCAAGCTGGTCGCGCACCGCCAGCCATGCCTGCAACGCGGCGACGGCGTGCTGGCCGAGCGGCACGATGCGCGTCTTGTTGCCTTTGCCGGTGACGCGCACCTCATCCGCAATCATGTCGAGTTGTGCCGGGTCGAGGCCAACCAACTCGGCCAGACGCAGGCCGGAGGAATAGAACAGCTCGAACATTGCCTTGTCGCGAATCGCTTCCGGCGTGTCGGCGGGCAGTTCAACCAGACGCGCCGCTTCGTCCGGCGACAGCGCCTGCGGCAGGGTCTTTGGCGATTTGGGGGCGCGCAGCCCGGCACAGGGATTGTCGATGAAGCCGTGATCGCGCATCAGATAGGTGAAGAAGCCGCGCCATGCCGACAGCATGCGCGCCAGAGAACGACCGCCCAGCCCCTTGCTGTGCAGCTGCGCGATATAACGGCGGATCTGGTGAACGCTGAGGTTGGCGAGCGGCGTGTCCGCAGTCAGTTCGAACAGATGGCGCAGGTCACGCGCATAATTCTCGGCGGTCAGTTCGGAGTATTGCTTTTCATTGCGCAGCCACGCCAGATAGCCTTGCAGATATTCCCGATTGGGGCCTTGAGCCGGACTCGGGACAGGCGTGGCGGCATCGGTCATGTTTGCGTGAGGTACGGGTGCAGCGCGGCACTCGCCGCTTCTGCGATGCGTTGCAGGAATACCGTGCCCATCTCCGGGTAAAAACGCTGTTTGTCTTCACTGGCCAGTACCAGCAGGCCAATCGATTCGCTGCCGGCATGCAGCGGCAGATAGGCGAAGGAGTGCAGTTGTTTGCCGACCTCGCCAAACCAGCTGGCGGTGTCGTGCGCGGCTTGATGCAGGCATACCGGCTGTGCCTGCGCATCGGTGAAAGCCAGCACTTCGGCACTGGGCGGAGTGGCCTGCCACAGGTGCAAGGTGGCGTGCGGTACCGAAAAGATTTCGCGCAGCAGGTGCGGAACCATTTCCTGCAGGGTGGCGAGGTCGCGCGCGGCGAACAGCGCGGTCACAAACTCATGTACCTTGTGCTGCAGTGCATCATTTTCCCCGGCGAACCCGATCATCTCGTGCAGTTTCTTTTCCAGCTCCCTGTTTTTTTCGCGCAGGGCGACCAGTTGGCGCTCGCTCAGCGAGATGGTGCGCCCACCGTGCGGGTGCGGCAGGTTGATCTGGGTCAGCAGGTCAGTGTGACCCTCGAAAAATTGCGGGTTGTCCTGCAGATATTGTGCGACGTCTTCAGCTCTCATTGTGGCTCCCTATAAATTTATTTCACCTTCAAATACCGTAATCGCCGGCCCGGTCATCAGCACCGGCTCGCCCTCGCCTTCCCAGGTGATGGTGAGCAGGCCTCCGCGCGTGGCGACATTTACCGGGCTGTCCAGCAGGCCGCGACGGATGCCTGTCACGACCGCTGCACATGCACCAGTGCCGCACGACAGCGTTTCGCCGGTGCCGCGCTCATAAACGCGCAGGCGGATATGGCTTCGATCATTTATTTGCATGAACCCGGCGTTGACGCGCCTGGGAAAGCGCGGGTGCTGCTCGATCAGCGGTCCCAGTTTCTCCACCGGCGCGTGCTCGACATCGGCCACGACCTGCACCGCGTGCGGGTTGCCCATCGACAGCGCGCTGATCTCCAGCGTTTCGCCCGCCACCTCCAGCGGTTCGCTCACCGCACCGAGGCCCGTGAACGGAATACGTTCCGGGTCGAATACCGGCGCATTCATGTTGACTGTCACGCGGCCATCCTCTTCGAGACGCGGAGATATCAGCCCGCTTCCGGTCGCCACCACAATTTCGCGTTTGGAGGTGAGCTTCTGGTCGTGCACAAAGCGCACGAAACAGCGCGCGCCGTTACCGCATTGCTCGACCTCGCCGCCATCGGCGTTGAAAATGCGGTAACGAAAATCGGCCTCCCGGGTCTGGGATTTTTCCACCAGCAATATCTGGTCGCAGCCCACACCGAAATGCCGATCAGCCAGCAGACGCAATTGTTCGGGTGACAGGTTGACTTGCTGGCGCACCCCATCGATAACGACAAAGTCATTGCCGGTGCCGTGCATCTTGGTAAATTTCATGAACATCGCAATAGCTCCTTATGTCTGAAGCATTCTGTCGTGTGGTCGTTCACCATGCCCGTCGCCTGCATGAACGCGTAGCAGATGGTGCTGCCGGTGAATTTGAAGCCACGCCGTTTCAACTCCCTGCTCATTGCATCCGATTTCGTTGTGCTGGCCGGGACTTCAGCGAGGTTGCGCCAAGCGTTCTGTCTCGGTTCGCCGTCAACGAAATGCCAGAGGAAAGCATCGAAACTGCCCAGCTCGTCCTGTACATCGAGAAACTTCTGCGCATTGGTCACCGTGGCCTCCACTTTCAGGCGATTACGCACGATACCCGGATTCTGCAGCAGCGATTCTATTTTACTTGCGTTGTAGCGGGCAATGCGCGCCGCGTCGAAATCATCGAAAGCGGCCCGGTAATTCTCGCGTTTGCGCAGGATGGTGATCCAGCTCAGTCCGGCCTGCGCGCCTTCGAGGATGAGGAATTCGAACAGGGCCCGATCATCATGCAGCGGTACGCCCCATTCGTTGTCGTGGTATTGGCAATACAGCGGATCGTCGCCGCACCAGCCGCAGCGCATTTTTTTCATCATGTGCCGCACAACTGCGCACAATCGCGCCACATGCAGCGGTTCATCACCACCATAATGCCCGCTGCCTGCGCTCTCTGCGCCGCTTCCTCGTGCACCACACCGTCTTGTAGCCACAGACGCCTGATGCCAAGCTGGATGCAACTGTCCACGATGGCAGGCACATGCCCGGGTGCGCGGAATACGTCCACAATGTCCGGCAAGTCGGGCAGGCTCTCCAGATCGGGGTAGGCCTTCTCGCCCAGCACCTGGTCGATCAGCGGACGCACCGGAATAATGCGATAACCCTTGCTCTGCAATCTGCGCGCCACACCAAAGCTGGGGCGAGACGCGTTCGGCGACAGGCCGACGATCGCGATGGTGTGCACCTCGCGCAGCAACTGGCGGATTTCTTCGGTGCCGGGATTGGAGAAGGGCATGGCAGCAACCTCGCATTGGGAGGCCGGTAAGATAACATCATTCGCGGCATCGCTGCGAGCGGCCCGAATATTGGACTGCACAAACAAAAAACGCTATGCTGCGCGCCTTCACGGAATGCGCCCGTAGCTCGCTTTTCAAAGCCGGGGTCTTTCGGGTGCGGTCAGGTAAAATAGCCCCGTGTTTCCTTTACAAGGCGTCTGTAGCTCAGTTGGATAGAGTACCAGTTTCCGAAGCTGGGGGTCACAGGTTCGATTCCTGTCAGGCGCGCCATTTCGGACTTGCGGTTTTACGACTCAAGGTCGCAAGTTTCCCGGAAATCTCCCGTGCCAGAATTCAGGGCACTGAGTCTCAATATCGCTGATTGGCTAGTATCCGGACGGCGGGAGCTGAAGCGATTAACTTTCGTCATCGGCCTCAAGAATTGCCAGCGCGACATCCTCGGCAACCGGCAAGGCCTCCACATCCTTGAGTTTGCGGTTGATCGCACGGGTGCGCTGGCCAACCTTTTCAAAATGTCTGGACGCGTCTTCCAGTTTCTTTTTCGTGGCATCGATTACGTCGCCGAACTTGCCGAACTCG
>JBFKMJ010000008.1:0-14762 GCA_041629915.1 Gallionella sp. | reverse complement strand
TCCATCCGTCCATTATCAAATGCTCAGAATGATGAGCAAAGAGATCAAACATAATCAGGGATTGATGCTGTTGCTGGGGAAGAAAAATGCCGAGGAGCGGCTGGCGACTTTCCTGTTGACCCTGTCGAAGCGTTTTGCCATGCGCAATTACTCCGCCACCCAGTTCAATTTAAGCATGTCGCGTGGGGATATCGGAAACTATCTGGGCCTGGCCGAGGAGACCGTCTGCCGCACCCTGGCCCGCTTTCAGGAAGAGGGCTTGATTGCCAGCGAGCGGCGGCGTATCGTTCTGAAGGATGTGGATCGCCTGAGTTCTATTGCCCATGAGCCTTATTCTGACGTTGCGCGAACAATACCGCTGGTGCGGGCTTCGCATTCCCGCTGATTCCTTCAAAAAGAATCACTCCGCAGTTCTGCGGACATTTTCAGCGTATCTCGCGCTTTTTCAAAACTACCGATTCTTGCAAGCTGCCGAGCAAACAACAAGGTTGACGCGCATCAGGGTTTTTTCAATTCGGGGATGGATAATGCGTCATCCGGACAAAAAAGCTAAAAGCGGCCAGATTTTTATCTCCAGTGCTTTATGACAACGGGGCTGGTTTTTAGGCGCATAATTTGCAGGGTGGATATTCGCAATGGTGAATTGTCAGTGATCTGTTGAGCACAACCTTTGCCGCAAACCGCACCTGTGATGGATGGATTCGGGACTTTGACTGAATAGGAGAAGGAACTATGGAGGCAGCACAGGCAGCACCCGTAAAGTACGACATGGAAGTGGTCAAATGGTTTTCCATCGCAGCCGTCATTTACCTGGTGGTGGGCACGCTGGTCGGTGTATGGATTGCAGCAGAATTGGCGTGGCCAGTATTAAACTTTATCCCTGAAATCAGCTTTGGGCGTTTGCGGCCCCTGCATACCAACGCGGTCATTTTTGCCTTTGGCGGCTGTACCCTGATGGCGACCGGCTACTATATGGTGCAGCGCACCGGTGCGACCAGGCTGTGGAGTAATGGTCTGGCCTGGTTCAACTTCTGGGGATGGAATCTGGTTATTGTGCTGGCGGTCATTACCCTGCCTCTGGGAATGACTCAGGGCAAGGAGTATGCTGAACTGGCCTGGCCGATTGACATCCTGATTGCGGTGGTCTGGCTGTCATTCGGTCTGAATCACATCATGACAGTGGCAATTCGCAAGACCTCCCATATCTACGTGTCCAACTGGTTTACGATGAGCATGATCGTGATGATTACCTATCTGCACGTCGTCAACAGTCTTGCTATCCCCGTCAGCCTGACACAGTCTTATTCCATCTTCTCGGGTGTGCAGGATGCCATGATCCAATGGTGGTGGGGTCATAATGCGGTGGGGTTCTACCTGACCTCCGGCTTTCTGGCCATCATGTATTACTTCGTGCCCAAGCAGGCAAATCGTCCGATATATTCCTATCGCCTGTCCGTGTTGCACTTCTGGGCACTGACTTTCGGTTATGTGTGGCTGGGCGCGCACCATCTGCAATACACCGCGTTGCCTGACTGGACTGGTTCACTGGGCGCGGCTATTTCTCTGGCGATGATTATCCCGTCCTGGGGGGGCGCGATAAACGGCATGATGACACTGTCCGGCGCCTGGGATCGTTTGCGTACCGATTACATCCTGCGCTTCCTGGTGGTTGCGCTGGCGTTCTACGCCATGTCCACCTTCGAAGGGCCGGTGATGTCGATCAAGACTGTGAATGCGCTGTCGCATTACACCGATTGGGGGATAGGCCACGTACACTCCGGCGCGCTGGGATGGGTGGCGATGGTTGGAATTGGCGCGCTTTACCACATGGTCAAAAAGCTGTGGAACACCGAAATGTACTCGGACAGTCTGGTCAATGTGCATTTCTGGCTGTCAACCATTGGCACGGTGATTTACATCGTGGCGATGTGGGTATCCGGCATCATGCAGGGTTTGATGTGGCGCGATTATGACGAATATGGCGCATTGACCTATACCTTTGTTGAATCAGTGTCTGCGATGTATCCGTATTATGCGATGCGCACCATCGGCGGCCTGATCTTTCACCTGGGTACGTTGGTGATGCTGTACAACGTGGTGATGACTGTGCGTCAGGCAAGTGTCGCGCGCGGCACCGCTGCCGTTCCTGCTCAAGCATAAGGAGTGAGACATGTCTGATCACGACAAAATCTATTCAACCAAATTCCAGGACAGGATTGAACGCAGCACCATCCTGATGTTTGTGATGATTGCCATTGTCCTGGTGTTTGGTGGCATTGTGGAAATCGTTCCGCTGTTCTATCTGGACCGCACCATGACCCACCTGTCGCCTGACGTCAAAGGCAAGGTGGACAGCCAGGAGATTTCCCCCATCGTCTGGCAGCGCAAAGCCGGTCAGTCGCTGGATGACTGGAAGCCGGGAGACGGTGTGCGTCCCTATAAACCGCTGGAACTGGCAGGGCGCGAAGTCTATATTCGTGAAGGCTGCTACCTGTGCCATTCGCAGATGATTCGCCCGTTCCGTGACGAGAAGGATCGTTATGGCCAATATTCGGTTTCTTCCGAGTCGATGTATGACCATCCCCACCAATGGGGTTCCAAGCGTACCGGTCCCGACCTGGCGCGTGTCGGTGACAAGTATTCGGATGAATGGCACCGTCGGCATCTGAGGTATCCGCGCGAAATGGTGCCCGAATCCGTCATGCCCAATTATGCCTTCCTGGATGACAGCCAGGTGGACGTAGCCACGGTCAGGAAGACCATGGAGGTAATGAATGCGATGCCGTTCTATCCGGCCAACTATACCGAGGCCGATATTCAGAGTGCGGCCGATGCCACAGGCAAAACCGAGATGGATGCCCTGATTGCCTATCTGCAAGGCCTGGGTAACCACATCAGGTTCGCCGAGGGTGTGAACTACCGTGACTAAATTACTGGGCTATCTGGGAATGGACGTTTCCGCCATGACAATGAATGATTGGCTCGGGGTATTTTTTACTCTGGGAGCCTTTATTGGCATGGGGGTCGTTTATTTCATGGTGCTTCGTCCGGCTAACAAGGACGCATTTGAGTCGCAGCGCGGCATGGCGCTGGATGATGAAGACCCTATCGATACGGGAGAAAAAAATGACTGACAAGCACAACGCATCTGACGTGCCAACCACCGGCCACGTATGGGACGAGGATCTGGCCGATTTCACCAATCAGCCCCCCAGATGGTGGATGGCAGGGATGGCTGCCAGCGCGTTATTCTGTGTGGTGTACTTTCTGTACTACCCCTCTTTTCCGATTTCCACGCTGGGCGACCATTTCAGGGGGCTGGGCGGGTGGACCGCAATCAAGGAAATGGAGGCCAGCAAGGATGAGGTGGATACGCTACGCGGCAGGTTTGAAGCCAGGCTCAAGGACATGACGCCGGCAGCCATTCTGGCCGATGATGAATTGAGCGAATATGTGAAGCGTTCCGGCAAGGTGCTGTTCGGCGATAACTGCGCTGGCTGTCACGGTCAGAACGGTATTGGCACGCGCGACAAGCAGGGCCTGTTTGCGCCTATCCTGAATGATGATGACTGGTTGTACGGCGGCCGGATCGATGACATTTATACCTCTATCGATGCCGGCCGGCAAGGCATGATGATGCAATACAAGGATGTCCTCTCCGCCGCAGATATAGATACCCTGGCTCGTGCAATTGCACAAGGCCAACCTACCTCCACACCGTTGTTTGCGGAAACGGGGTGCGTACTATGTCATGGCGAAGACGGCAAGGGTATCCGGGCCATGGGTTCAGCAAATCTGACTGACAAGATATGGCGATTTGACGGATCCATTGAAGGTATCAGAAGAACGATTGCCTATGGCGTGAATGTCGGTGATCCGCTGGGCCGCGAGGCTGGTATGCCATCCTTCAAGGCGGCTGGCAAACTGAGTGATGTAGAAGAGAAAAAGCTTGCGGTATATGTATACAAGCTCGGCGGCGGAGAGCCGGATGTGCCGACCCAGCCAGCTGCCATGACATCCGCTCCCGAAACAGAAAATTAACCGACCCGTGCCTGTTGAAACCAGGTTGGAATTTTCGGGAGCGCGAACAAAAAGGAGGAGAGCCAAATCTCCTCCTTTTTTCATCCAGAAGGCCAGGTTTTTCGCTGACGGGCCGGGAGCGTTATCGATAGCTGCTACGATACTGTCCGGTTGATTCTGGAAGGACTCAACACCATATAGCGGATTAGACCAGTCAGGAGCGAAAGCGTGAACAACGAATCGGAGCAGAAAGAAACCAGCTCGATTACCGGGATTTATCGGGAGTTCGAGCACTGGAATGTGAACAAGGGCGACAGGACCATACACGCCAAACGCATGCCCGGTTTTTTTCGCACCATCAAGAAATATACCCAGTCGCTCTGGCTGCTGTTCTTTCTGCTTCCCTATCTGCGCTGGAACGGCAAGCAGGCCATTCTGTTCGATATCGAGCACCGCCAGTTCCACTTTTTTAACCTGACGGTGCTGCCGCAGGATATCTGGATGTTATCGCTGTTGCTGCTGTTGCTGGCAATGACCCTGTTCGCGGTGACTTCGGTCGCTTCGCGGGTATGGTGCGGTTTTTTCTGTTTCCAGACTGCATGGACCGACTGGTTTGTCTGGATAGAGGACAAAATTGAAGGCAATCCTGCAGCCCGGCGCAAACTGGATGCCGCACCATGGGGCATGGAAAAGATTGGCAAGAAGGCCATCAAACATTTCATCTGGATGCTGATTTCATTGCTCACCGGTATCAGCTTTTCCATCTGGTTTGTGGATGCACATGACTATTGGGGCAATCTGGTGCGGCTCCAATTGCCGCTGGTGGGCTGGGTGACGCTGCTCGCGTTTTTTTTCGGCACTTATATTCTGGCCGGTTTGTTGCGCGAACAGGTATGCATGTGGATGTGCCCCTATGCGCGTATTCAGGGTGTGATGACCGATGCGCAAACGATATTGCCGGCCTACGATTACAGGCGCGGCGAGCCGCGCGGCAAGCTGCACCGCAAAACGGGCGAAGCGGGCGTTGCGCAGGGCGATTGCATCGATTGCTTCCAGTGTGTGCAGGTGTGTCCAACCGGCGTGGATATCCGCGCCGGACAGCAACTGGGATGCATTACCTGCGGCCTGTGCCTGGATGCCTGTGATTCCATCATGGACAAGGTGGGCAAGCCGCACGGCCTGATTCGCTATGCTTCTCTGGACGAGCTGGAAGGCAAGCCTGTCAGGAAAATCTACCAGCATCCGCGCACGCTGGTGTACATCGGCATCATCCTGATGGCCTTTGGCGGGATTATTTATGGGTTGACGCATCTCGGTTCCGTGACGCTGAAGGTGGTATCGGAGCGCCAGCCCCTGTTTGTCAGGTTGAGCGATGGCTCGATTCGCAACAGGTATGAATTCAAGGTGGTGAACAAGACCGAAAAGGATTTTTATGTGACTGTCAGCGCGGAGGGCGGGGTAAAGGATCAGGTCATCATCGGCGCCGAGAAGCCATTGCTGGCACGCCATAGTCGTGGCAGCTCATTCACCATCTTCGTCAAGGCGCCGGTTGAAAACATCAGGATGGAGGTGACACCCATCGAGTTCCGCATCCAGAGTACCGATGACCCGCTTATTGCTGCCGAATATCAGACCCGGTTCAATGGACCAAAGCCCTGATGAGCAGGCGGCAGAATAATTTGTTAACGGAGCCTCAAGATGATTTCACAGAATAACAAAACCGGTTTACGTAACCCGTGGTTCCTCGGAATGCTGGTGGCAATCATCGTGGTGTTGGGTGTGAATGGCACATTTATCTGGCTTGCCATGCACAAGCGCTCCTCTCTGGTGGATCGCGAATACAGCACCCGGGATCGCAAATCTGACGCGGCAGTTCTGGACGACCTTCAGGCGCACAAGGCGCTTGCCTGGAAAATAACCGTCAAACAGCCCGATGGCGTCACGATGAATTCACCGGCTGTCTATGAAATCAGCGTGGCGGACCGTGAAGGCGAGCCGGTCAGCGGAGCAATGGAAGTGGAGGCCTATCGCCCATCCGATGCGGACAGGGACTTCACCACCGCTTTCAGGGAAGTGTCACCGGGAAACTATCAGGGCTATATCAGCTTTCCGCTCAAGGGCTACTGGGAGTTGCGTATCCGCATCAGTCGCGGAGATGACGTGTTCGGGATCAATACCGACAGGTTTTCGGTCGCGATGCCTGACTGAATCTGTCCCTCCTGATGGCACGGCATCGCGATCACATTCCCGGCAACTGTTTTCACTGCGGTTTGCCTGTTGCTCCCGAGGCGGACTATCGCGCGCGGCTTGACGGTGCGGAGCGGCGTTTCTGTTGTTTCGGCTGCCAGTCGGTATGCTGCGCCATCTTCGAAGCCGGGCTGCAGGGCTATTACCAGCGCACCCCGGAAGGCACATTGCTCGGCCCCCCGCCGGAGCCGCCCAAGGATATCGAAATCTACGATCTCGACGAAGTGCAGCAGGAATTCGTGACCTGCTCGGGCGACGTGCGCGATATTCATCTGCTCGTCGAAGGCATTCATTGCGCGGCTTGCGTGTGGCTGATCGAGCGCGGCCTGCAGCGTGTGCCCGGCGTACTGTCGGCCAACGTCAATCTGGCTGCCAAACGTCTTCACCTGCGCTGGGACAATCAGCGCACCAGGCTTTCCGATGTGATTCATGCGCTGGCCAGAATCGGCTATGCCGCCGTGCCCTACGACCCGGAAAGCGCCGAGGGTTCGATCAAGAAAGCCAATCGCGCCATGCTCTACCGGCTGTTCTTCGCCGGTTTCGCCATGATGAACATGCTGTGGATTTCAATTGCGCTCTACAGCGGCGCGAACCGCGACGAGTTTCGCGACTTCTTTCACTGGGCCGGTCTGGCGCTGGCGACGCCCACCCTGCTGTATGCCGGATACCCTTTTTACAAGGGTGCACTTGGTGGTCTGCGCGGCGGATGGCTGACCATGGATTTGCCGATCGCCATCGGCCTGAGCGTGACCTACGCCTACTCCGCGTATATCACGGTGACTGCCAGCAGGAGCGGTGAAGTGTATTTCGACACCGTCACCAACCTGATTTTCGTGATTCTGATCGGGCGCTATCTGGAGGGCATGTTCCGCCATCAGGCGGTTTCCGCCACCAAACGGCTGCTGGAATTACAGCCGCGCGCGGCGATCGTCATACACGACGATGAAGAAAAGATGACACCGATACGCGGGGTCAAGCCCGGCGACCGGGTGTTGATAAAACCTGGCTATAAAGTGCCGGTGGACGGCATCGTGCTGGAAGGGCACAGCGCGGTGGATGAGTCCATGCTGAGCGGTGAATCTGCACCGGTAAGCAAATCGGTTGGCGCTCAGGTCTACGCCGGGACGCTGAACACCAATGGCGCGTTGCTGGTGGAAGTGCGCACCTTGCTGCAGGAAACGACGCTGGCGAAGATCATCCGGCTGGTCGAGGAGGCGCAATCCTCCAAAGCCCCGATCCAGCGCCTTGCCGACAGCATCGTGCCGTGGTTTGTGCTGGTCACGCTGGTCTGCGCGACGTTGACTTTTTTATTCTGGAACGGCAAGGATTTCGAGATTGCGCTGATGGCGGCCACTTCGGTGCTGATTATCACCTGCCCGTGCGCGCTGGGCATGGCGACGCCGATGTCGATTGCAGTCGCCTCGGGCCTCGGCGCGAGACACGGCATCCTGATCAAGAACGGGCTGGTGCTGGAAACCCTGTCCAGGGTGAACCATTTCGTGTTCGACAAGACCGGCACGCTGACCGAGGGCAGGATGAGCGTCGCGCAACTGCATGTTGCGCCCGGCGTGACAAAGCAGGAGGCGTTGCGTAATGCGGCGGCGCTGGAACGTTACAGCGAACACAGCGTGGCCAAGGCGATTGTCGCGGAGGCGGCTGCGCAACAATTGAATTATCGCGACATGCCTGTGACCGGATTTCATGCGATAGCCGGCCTGGGTGTGGAAGCAGGCGTAGATGGGAAAACCGTGTTGCTGGGCAGTGCGGAATGGCTGAAGCGGCGCGGCATCACGCTCAATGCGGAATTGCAGGCACAGGCGCACGAACTGGAAGCGCAGGCGATGAGTTGCGTGCACGTTGCCATGGGCGGCGCGCATCTGGCCGTGTTTGCGCTGGCGGACAAATTGCGCGGTGACGCGCGGCAACTGATTGACGAATTGCGCGCGGCGGGTATCGCGATGACGCTGCTGAGCGGAGACCGCAAACCGGTTGCCGAGGCGATTGCACGGCAACTGGGCGGCATGGAAGTCATTGCCGAGGTGTTGCCGCAGGACAAGGATCAGGTGATCCGGCAGCTGCAGCGGCATGGCGCGGTGGTCGCGATGGTGGGTGACGGCATCAACGACGCGCCCGCCCTGATCCGCGCCGATGTCGGCATCGCGCTCGGCTCCGGCACCGATGTGTCGGTGGAAAGCGCCGACATCGTGCTGATGCACAACGAGCTGAACAAGGTGCGCCAGGCTACCTTGTTGTCGCGCCGCACCTTGCGCACCATCAAACAGAATATCGGGCTGTCATTTGTTTATAACGTTATCATGGTGCCGCTGGCGATGATGGCGCTGGTGACGCCGCTGATAGCGGCCATCACCATGCCGCTCAGCTCGTTGGCAGTGATCGGTAACGCGGCGCGCATACGCACTTTATTCAGGAAGCCATAAGGGGGTGTCATGGATGTGATTTACAGTCTGATCCCCGGCATGATGTTCTTCGGCCTGATATTTTTTGCCGTATTGATCTGGGCGGTCAAAAAGGGGCAGTACGAGGACATGGAGGGCAATGCCAGCCGGATTCTGCTGGACGATGATGATGACCTGTTGCACCCGCCGGAAGCCAAGCAGGATGGCAAGCCGGATGAACCAGGAAAAGACGCTAGCTGAGGATTTCCCCGTTGGCCAGCAAGGGCTGCAGCAGCCTGTCGAAGTTGCTCGGCGGGACATATTGCAGCACGGGCTTTTCTTCGCCGCCCAGGGTGATGTCGAGGCCGTCTTGCGGATACAGCCAGTGGATCGCGCCGCTTTTCTTTTCCCGGATGCGCTGGCCCGGTGGGCCAAAGCGTTTCACAAAAACTTCCTCTTCCAGCCGGATGGATGGCATGTAGGTCAGGCTGCTGATCGGTAATTCGCGCAGCCGGGCTGCATCATCCGGTGCCGGCGTGATCTTTTTACTGTCCCCCGCGCCGCTGATGCGCAGGCCCCGTTCATACATCCCCTGCAACTCTGCTGCGGAAACCGAGACGCCGGCAACCATTCTGGATTTCAGGCCGGCCAGCGTGACCTGTTCGAAGAACATTTCCGCGACCAGTTCTCCAGCAGGTGACTTGAACAGGCTGGGCCGTGCTTCTTCCCGGAAGCGCTGCTCCGCTTCACTGACGGTGCTTGAGCCGAGCGTCAGGCCGAAGATGCGTGTCGTGTTCGGTGTGGGATGTTCGATATGCCACGGCAGGTCATCTTTCTCGCTGGACTTTCCCGGTGTGAGAAACGATCCCACGAAAATCAGAACCGAGAGGATGCCGATACCCCAGTATAGTTTGCGTTCCATGGTCATCCTTGAGCGGGGCTTGTTTGATGCAGGCCTGACCGGGCATTGGGGACAGCCATAAGCCGCTGCCGGAAATCATGAAGCCGGGCAGGCCGTTGTCTATTACTGCTGTTTGCCGACAAAAGCGCGCAAGCTCGGCAGATCAATCAGATCTATCGAGCGGGTATGGACACTTATCAGGCCGTTGCTTTGAAAGTGTGAAAACGCACGGCTGACGGTTTCCAGCTTTAACCCCAGATAGCTGCCAATTTCCTGGCGTGACATGCGCAAATGGAATTGGGTCGGCGACAAGCCGCGCGCCGCAAAACGCTGCGACAAGCTGATCAGGAAAACGGCCAATCGTTCTTCGGCGCGCATTGAACCAAGCAGCAGCATGACGTTCTGGTCCCGCACGATCTCGCGGCTCATGATTTTGTGCAAATGGCGTTGCAGGCTGGGTAATTCGCGACTCAATGCCTCCAGTTTGTTAAACGGCAATTCGCATACCTCGCTGTTTTCCAGGGCGACCGCGTCGCACGCGTGGTGGTCGGTACAAATCGCATCCAGGCCGATGATTTCCCCGATCATCTGGAAGCCGGTCACCTGTTCGCGGCCGTCCTCGTGCAGCACCTGGGTTTTGAATGAGCCGCGATGAATGGCATATAACGACTGGAATTTGTCGCCGCTACGGTAAAGATAATCGCCGCGTCCGTAGCTGCGCTTAAGCTGGCTGATCTCATCCAGTAGTCGCGCTTCACCCATACTGAGATTGACAGGCAGGCACAACTCCCGAAGGTTGCAGTTGGAGCAGGCTATTTTGAGACGAGAATTTGAAACGAGTTGTTGCACGTTGTCAGCCTTTGGTAATAGGGAAGGAGAATCCCGCCTTATATTTGTCATTTGATGTTTTAGCCGTTAAAGTGTGACATGAATCTTGATATATATCAAACTGGTCGCGGGTCGACAATTGGCATAATGAAGGGTGTATTGCGTGAGGTATTTTTATGAATGAGTCAGCCAATCAACTGGTAGTGGACTTGGAGTTGATACGCCGGCTGGACAAAAATGGCCCGCGCTACACCTCCTATCCCACTGCGGATCGCTTCGTAGAAGCATTTAATGCCGAAAGTTACCGGCAATGGATGGCGAAACGCGGGACTGATGGCGTCGCCCGTCCGTTGTCGCTGTATATCCACATTCCGTTCTGTAACACACTGTGCTTTTACTGCGCCTGCAACAAGGTGATCACCAAGGATCGCAGCCAATCCGCCGAATATGTGCGCTACCTGATCAAGGAAATGGCCATGCAGGCGAAGTTGCTCGGCCCCAGGCAGGTTGTCGAGCAGTTGCACTTCGGCGGCGGTACGCCGACATTCATGAGTGATGATGAAATTCGCGAGGTCATGGCGGCAATACGCCAGCACTTCAAGCTGGTGGACGACGGTGAATACTCCATCGAAATCGACCCGCGCAAGGTAAGCGATGCAACCATCGCGCTGCTCGGCAGGGAAGGCTTCAACCGCATCAGTGTTGGCGTGCAGGATTTCGACGCCGAGGTGCAGCGCGCAGTGAACCGCATCCAGAGTGAAGAGGAAACCATGCGCATCATCGATGCCGCGCGCGCCAACGGCTTCAGGTCGGTCAGCATCGACCTGATCTACGGTTTGCCCAAGCAGACACTGGAAGGTTTCGGTACGACGCTGGATAAAGTGATCGCCGCCAATCCGGATCGCCTGTCCATCTACAACTACGCGCACATGCCGACCATTTTCAAGCCGCAGCGGCGTATTCACGAGGAGGATTTGCCCGCACCCCAGGTGAAGCTGGACATACTCAGCATGGCGGTGGACAAGCTGACCCGGGCGGGCTACGTGTATATCGGCATGGATCATTTTGCCAAGCCGGAAGACGAACTCGCAGTGGCGCAGCGCCAGGGCCGGCTGCATCGCAATTTCCAGGGCTATTCCACCCATTCCGATTGTGACCTGGTTGCGCTCGGTGTCAGTGCCATTGGAAAGATCGGCCCGACCTACAGTCAGAATTATCGCGAACTGGAAGACTATTACGACGCGCTGGACCGGGACGAACTGCCCATCATGCGCGGTCTGGAATTGAATGCCGACGATCTGGTGCGCCGCGCCATCATTCAGGCGTTGATGTGCCATTTCGAAATTACCAAGGAATCGTTCAACATTGCCTATCTGATCGATTTCGACCAGTATTTCGCTACCGAAATGGAAGAGTTGCGCGAATATGAACGCGAAGAGCTGCTGGAAATTTCGCCGCAATGCATCAGCGTCACCCCGAAGGGGCGCATGCTGATTCGCAACATCTGCATGATATTTGACAAGTACCTGCGTACCCGCACCGAACACGCGCGTTACTCGACAGTCATTTGATTCGGGCGGGCAGGCGAATATCCCGTTTGCACTCCGCTATAATCCCTCCAGGTACTCATCCTGGAGGTGATCATGAATAAATCCCTTAAATATGCTTTGTTAGGTGCGGGTGCGGTTGTCGGCATCGTTGTGGCAGGCGCGCTATATCTGGCGGCAACTTTCGATCCGAACGATTACAAAGAGCAGATCATCAAGGCGGTGAAGGAGGGCAAGCAGCGCGACCTGCGCCTTGACGGCAACATAACGCTGTCATTCTTCCCCAATATCGGCGCGAATGTCGGCAAGGCATCGCTTTCCGAATTCAACAGTGCAACCCAATTTGCCGCAATCGACTCGGCGCGCGTCTCGCTGGCGCTGCTGCCGCTGCTCTCCGGGCAGGCCGTGGTGAATGAAGTGGCAGTGAGCGGCCTGCAGGCCACGCTGGTCAAGCGCAAAGACGGCACGACCAACATTGATGACCTGCTCGGCTTAAAAGACAAGGAGACTGGCGCGCCAGAAACGGGTGGCGGAAAGACGGACGGCAAGCAGCCGCTCCTGTTTGATATCGCCGCAGTGTCCATCGAAAAAACCAGCCTGACTTACCGCGATGAAGGCACCGGTGCGCAATACGCTGTCAGGGATCTGAGCCTTGGCACCGGGCGCATCGCCAACAACGTTCCCGCCAGAATTAACTTGTCGGCCGGCGTGCAGGCCAATCAGCCCAAACTGGATATCAATACCCGGCTGGAAACCACGCTGACTTTCGATCTGGACAAGCAGCAATATCGTCTGGAAGGACTCGACCTGCAGGCCGAAGGCACAGCGCTCGACATCAGCAATCTCAATCTTAAGGCCAGCGGCGACGTGAACGCCGATCTGCCCGCACAGGCGTTCGGTGCAAAAAGATTCACCCTGAACGCGAGCGGCGTGAAGGACAAGGACAATTTCGAGGCCACGCTGGATGCGCCGTCACTGAGCCTTGCCCAGGACAAGTATTCCGGTGACAAGCTCACGCTGAACGCCAAAATGGATGGCGCTTCCGGCAACATCATCGCCGCCATTTCGGCGCCCGGCGTGGAGGGTGATGCAAAGTCGTTCAAGATCGGCGCCATGACGCTCGATCTGGACAAGAAGCAGCCGGAGCAGGCGTTCAAGGTGAAGCTCACCTCGCCGCTGTCAGGTAATGTCGAAGCGCAGCAATTCAACCTTTCCAACCTGGTGCTGGCGCTGAATGCCACCGGCGACAAACTGCCGGGCAAATCGGTCAGCAGCGAACTGAAGGGCAATGTGCAAGTCGATGCCGCCAGGGAAACCGTGCAGGCGAACCTGGCGGGCGGCCTGCTACAGAGCCAGGTCAAGGCCAAAGTAAGCGTGAAAGGATTTGCCGAGCCGGCGATCCGCTTCGATGTCGATGTTGACCAGCTCGACGCCGATCTGTATTTGCCAAAGAAATCGTCAGGCAAAGCAACAGCCGCTGCGCCGAAACCTGCCAAAGCGGAGCAGCCGCTCGACTTGTCTGCATTGCGCAAGCTCAATCTGGATGGCAGTTTGCGTATCGGGTCGCTCAAGGTGGCGAATATCAAATCCACCAACGTGCGGCTGGACATAAAGGCGCGTAACGGTCAGGTGAATTTTGCGCCGCTGTCTGCCAATCTGTATCAGGGCAGCATGAAAGGCAATCTGAGCGTGAATGCCGCTCCGGTCACGCCCGTTATCGCCATCAACCAGAATCTGAGCGGCGTGAATGTTGCCGCACTGACCAAGGATGCAGCGGATTTCGACATGCTGGAAGGCAAGGGCAATGTCGGCATCAACCTCACCATGCAGGGCAACACTGTCGGCGCGATGAAGAAGGCGCTCAACGGCTCGATGTCGCTGAACCTTGCAGACGGTGCGATCAAGGGCATCAACATCGCCAAGAGCCTGCGCGAATTCGGCAAGGGTGGCGTATCCAGAACGCAGGGCGCGAACAAGGAAGAAAAGACCGACTTCAGCGAGCTCAAGGCCAGCTTCAAGGTGAACAACGGTGTGGCGCACAACGATGACCTGTCGCTGAAATCGCCGCTGCTGCGCCTGACCGGCAACGGCGACATCAATATCGGCAATGACAGCATGGATTACGTCGCCAAGGCCACGCTGGCGAAAACGCTGGAAGGCCAGGGCGGCAAGGATACGGTCGGCGGCATCACCGTGCCGGTGCGCGTCACTGGACCGTTCGCCGACCTGAAATACACGCTGGATTTTGGCGCAATGGTCAATGAAGTCGCCAGGCAGAAGGTGGAAGAAAAAAAAGAGGAAGTGAAGACCCGGCTGCAGGACCAGCTGAAGGGCGGTTTGAAGAACCTGTTCCGCTAACGTGGAATTGTGCCATTGCAGCGTGGCGGGATGAGTTTCGCCTCCCGCCTGATCCGCTGGCAGCGCACGCATGGCCGCCACGACCTGCCGTGGCAGGGGGCGGAAGCCTACCGTATATGGTTGTCCGAGATCATGCTGCAACAGACGCAGGTCGCCACCGTCATCCCCTATTACCGGCGATTTGTTGCCTCCTTCCCGAGCATCGCCCTTCTCGCTGCCGCCAGCGAGGAGCAGGTGCTCGCACACTGGAGCGGCCTCGGCTACTACGCCAGAGGCCGCAACCTGCATAAAGCTGCGCAGATCATCGTAGCGCAACATCAAGGCGAATTTCCGCGCGATTTCGAACAGATACTGGCACTGCCCGGCATCGGCCGGTCCACCGCCTCCGCCATCAGCGCGCTGGCCTTCCACGAACGCCGCGCGATACTGGACGGCAACGTCAGGCGTGTGCTGGCGCGCTACTGC
>JBFKMJ010000007.1:0-16468 GCA_041629915.1 Gallionella sp. | reverse complement strand
GGCTTCCGGAAAACCCTGGTCCAGCAGGTCAGTGCCGGGGCGCAACTCGGCCCACAGCGCCTGACAAACATGCGGCACGATCGGGTTGAGCATCAGCGCGATGGCTTCCAGCGCCTCCTGTGTCACGCTGCGCGCGGCAGGTGTCTGCTCGCCAAACCGGGTCAGCGCATTGAGCAGTTCCATGTTCGCCGCAATGGCGGTGTTGAAGGTTTTGCGTCGCCCCATGTCGTCATCCACCTTCTTGATGGTCTGGTGCAATTGCAGGCGCAGCGCCTTCGCTGCCGCGCTCAGCTCACCATTGCGATAGGCCGCCACAATGCCCCGTTCGACATGATCATGGGTGGCCTTCCACACCCGCTTGAGGAAGCGGAAGGCGCCTTCCACACCGGCATCCGACCATTCCAGCGACTGTTCAGGCGGCGCGACAAACATGATGAACAGCCGCGCGGTATCGGCTCCATACTGGTCGATGATGGCCTGCGGGTCGACGCCGTTGTTCTTGGATTTCGCCATTTTTTCGGTGCCGCCTATCTCTACCGGCTGGCCATCCGTTTTCAGTCTGGCGCCCGTCGGGCGGCCCTTATCATCGGTTGCCACTTCGACATCGGCAGGGTTGATCCACAGCTTCTTGCCGCCCTTGCCTTCGCGGTAGAAAGTAGGCGCGACCACCATTCCCTGCGTCAGCAGGTTTTTAAAGGGCTCGTCTAAGGGGTTGAAGGCGCGTAGCGCATCGTTCGCGCCCTCTCCCGCAGACGGGGGAGAGTTGGGGTGGGGGGGGATGATATTGGAAAAAACACCCTCGTCGCGCATCAGCTTGTGGAAAAAGCGCGCATACAACAGGTGCAAAATCGCATGTTCGATGCCGCCGATGTACTGATCCACCGGCAGCCAGTGCTGCGCCGCATCCTTGTCCACCATGCCGGTGGTGCAATCCGGACTGGTGTAGCGTGCGTAATACCAAGACGACTCGACGAAGGTGTCCATGGTGTCGGTCTCGCGCCTGGCCTTGCCGCCGCATTTCGGGCAGGTGCATTCGTAGAATTCCGGCATCTTCGCCAGCGGCGAGCCGGCGCCGTCCGGCACCACGTCTTCCGGCAGCTTCACCGGCAATTGCTCGTCCGGCACCGGCACGTCGCCGCAGCTCTGGCAATGAATAATCGGGATCGGGCAGCCCCAGTATCGCTGGCGTGAAATGCCCCAGTCGCGCAGGCGGAACTGCACCTGCTTGTCGCCGAGACCCTTTGCTTTCAGATCGGCGGCGATGGCATCCACGGCTTGCTCATAATTGAGGCCGTCGTACTTGCCGGAGTTCACGCACACGCCGTCCTTGCTGGCGTACCATTCCTGCCATGCTGCACCGGAGAAAGGTAAAACTTCCGCGCCACCACTTCCCTTTTCCCTCTCCTTAATCACCTGCCTGATCGGAAAGCCGTATTTCTGCGCAAAGCCGAAGTCACGCTCATCATGCGCCGGCACCGCCATCACCGCGCCTTCGCCGTAGCTCATCAGCACATAATTGCCGACCCACACCGGGATCTGTTCGCCGGTGAGCGGGTGGGTGACCTTCAAACCGGTGTCCATGCCCTTTTTTTCCATCGTGGCAATATCGGCCTCGGCGACACCGCCCTGTTTGCACTCCTCGATAAATTTGGCGAGCCTGGCATTGCCCTGTGCGGCAAGGGTCGCCAGCGGGTGCTCGGCAGCCACCGCGACAAAGGTGACGCCCATGATGGTATCGGCACGGGTGGTATATACCCACAACAAATTGCTCTTCGTGGACACTCCCTCACCCTCGGTCCCTCTGATAGAACTACTAGCCATTCGACTAGGCTGGGAAATTACCCCAGCCAAGTCGCTGGTTATCCCGCCTGCGGGCGAGGGAAGAGATGTTCCGCCTGCGGCGGGGATTTCAAATGCGAAACGCACGCCGTAGCTTTTGCCGATCCAGTTGCTCTGCATGATCCTGACCTGTTCCGGCCAGCCGTCGAGCGTGTCGAGGCCGGCAAGCAACTCCTCGGCATATTGCGTGATGCGAAAGAAGTACATCGGGATCTCGCGCTTCTCCACCAGCGCGCCGGAACGCCAGCCGCGCCCGTCGATGACCTGCTCGTTGGCCAGCACGGTGTGATCCACCGGATCCCAGTTCACCATGGCCAGTTTTTTGTAGATGACGCCCTTGTTGAACAGCCTGGTGAACAGCCACTGCTCCCAGCGGTAATAGTCCGGCTTGCAGGTTGCGATTTCGCGCGACCAGTCGATCCCCAGTCCGAGCGACTTGAGCTGCTTCTTCATGTACTCGATATTGGAATAGGTCCACGCTGCGGGTGGCACGTTATTGGCCAGCGCGGCGTTCTCGGCGGGCAGGCCGAACGCGTCCCAGCCCATAGGCTGCATCACGTCAAAACCTTTCATGCGGTGATAGCGGGAGAGCACATCACCGATGGTGTAGTTGCGCACATGCCCCATGTGCAGCTTGCCTGAAGGATAGGGAAACATCGACAAACAGTAGTAGCCTGGCTTGTCGCCGGACCCGCTGGCGCGGAAGGCATGCCGGTCTTCCCAGTGCTGTTGCATTTGCTGTTCGATGGATGCCGGATGGTAGCTGGATTGCATGATTTTGCGGGTTGCAGTCTGAATTTTCGAATGCGGCATTATAGCGATATCGCCCTTGCCGTGCGCAAAGGCGATTCTGTCCAGGGCCCACGAGAAACACCACAGGCGAGGCAACGGAAAGAGCAAAAGCCCGTAACCCCGCCCGTTTTATCAGTAGTTGAGCGGGGACCTTTGTTATAGAATCGATACCAATATCAAAGCTTCCATTCATATTGTTTCAGGAGAAATCACCATGTCGCAAAAGCATCCCGTTATTGCTGTCACCGGATCTTCCGGTGCGGGCACGACCACGGTAAAACAGGCCTTTGAAAATATTTTTCGCCGCAAAAAAATCACCGCGGCGGTCGTCGAGGGAGACAGCCTGCATAGCCTGGACCGCATGGCATTCCGGGCTGCTGCGGCCGAAGCGGCCAAGAGCGGCAACAACACCTTCAGCCACTTTGGCCCGGAGTCGAACCATTTCGACAAGATCGAGGAAATGTTCAGGCAATACGGCGAAACCGGCATGTGCAAGCGCCGCTATTACGTGCACAGCGAAGAAGAGGCCACGCTTCACAACAAGCACTTCGGCCTGACCGACCTGAAACCCGGCATATTCACGCCATGGGAGGACATCGAAGCCAATACCGACCTGCTGTTCTACGAGGGCCTGCACGGCCTGGTAACCAATGGTGACGTCAATGTGGCCAGACATGTGGATCTGGGTATCGGCGTGGTACCGGTGGTCAATCTTGAGTGGATCCAGAAGATACACCGCGACAAGGCAGAGCGCGGTTATTCGGCGGAAGCGACGGTGGACACCATCCTGCGCCGCATGCCGGACTACGTCAAATACGTCACCCCGCAATTCTCGCGCACCCACATCAACTTTCAGCGCGTGGCAACGGTAGACACCTCCAATCCGTTCATCGCGCGCGATATTCCCACGCTGGACGAAAGCTTTGTGGTGATACGCTTCAGCAAGCCCAGAAATGTGGATTTCCCCTACTTCCTCAACATGATCCACGACTCTTTCATGTCACGCGCCAATACCCTGGTGGTGCCCGGCGGCAAGATGAGCTATGCGATGGAAATCATCCTGACTCCGATCCTGCATGAAATGGTCCAGAACAGAAAGAAATAGGCAATGCTGCCATGCCGGATTCGGTCCGGCATGCGGCGAGACAAGCGGCGTTCATTGCCGGCTTTGTCAGGGCTTGATTCCATCCCCCCAGCCTACCGGCTATAATGCCGCGCATGAATAAACACGTCTCCGCCGCACCGCATGCACTCGACCTGGCGCGCGAAGTATTACGCATTGAAGCCGATGCCGTTCAAATGCTCGCCACTCGTCTCGACGAGAGTTTTTTGCGCGCACTGGAGGTCATTCTGCGCTGCGGTGGTCGGGTCATCGTCAGCGGCATGGGGAAATCCGGGCACATCGCGCGCAAAATTGCCTCGACCATGTCCAGCACCGGCACCCCGGCCTACTTCGTGCATCCCGGCGAGGCCAGTCACGGTGATCTTGGCATGATCACCAGCGAAGATGTCATTATCGCGCTGTCCTACTCCGGTGAGAGTCAGGAGCTGCTGACCATCGTACCGGTCATCAAGCGCCAGGGTGCGAAGCTGGTCAGCATAACCGGCAACCCCGCATCCAGCCTGGCGCTGACCGCTGACGTGCACCTCAATGCTGCGGTAGACAAGGAAGCCTGCCCGATGGGACTGGCGCCCACGGCCAGCACGACGGCGGCATTGGCGCTGGGCGATGCGCTCGCGGTGGCACTGCTGGAAGCCAAGGGCTTCGGCGCGGAAGACTTCGCGCGCTCGCATCCGGGCGGCAGCCTGGGACGGCGTTTGTTGACCCGGGTGCGCGACATCATGCGCAGCGGCGAACGCTTGCCGATGGTTCAGGAAGATGCGCTGCTGAGTGACGCAATCATGGAAATCTCCAGAAAAGGAGTGGGCATGACTGCCATCGTGGATGCCGAACAGCACGTGCTGGGCATATATACCGATGGCGACCTGCGCCGCACGCTGGCGAAAAAATTCGATTTCAACACCACGCCGGTGCGCGGCGTGATGTCTGCCAATCCGCGTTGTATCGGCCCGGATGCGCTGGCTGCCGAGGCAGTGCAGGTGATGGAGCAATACAACATCAGCCAGATGCTGGTGGTGGATGAACAGCACAAACTGGTCGGGGCGCTGAATATGCACGATCTGTTGCACGCCAAGGTTATCTAGGAGAAAGCATGCCCTCAAGCCACGCCAAACTTGTTCGCCTGATGGCCTTTGACGTGGACGGCGTGATGACCGACGGCGGGCTTTACCTGTCCGACTCCGGCGAGGAATTCAAACGCTTCAACTCGCTGGACGGGCATGGCCTGAAAATGCTGCGCGCCAGCGGCGTGGAGATCGCCATCATCACCGGCCGCTCCTCGCGCTGTGTCGCTGCACGCGCGCAGAACCTCGGGATTGCGCATGTATTTCAGGGGGTGGAAAACAAACTTGAAACCATGATTGGCCTGCTCAGCAAACTTAAATTGTCACGTGAAGCCGCCGCTTATATGGGCGATGATGTGGTGGATCTGCCCGTGATGCGTCATGTCGGGCTGGCCATCAGCGTGCCGGAAGCGCCGCAACTGGTACGCGACCATTCCGACCATGTCACCCGGCGTGGTGGCGGACATGGCGCGGTGCGCGAGGCCTGCGAGCTGATCATGTCGGCACAAGGCACGCTGGATGCGCAACTGGCTCTTTACCTGCAATGACCTTCGCTTCCCGCGCCCGTTACTGGCTGCCACTGTTGCCGCTGCTTGGTCTGCTCGGAGTCACTTACTGGCTGAACCTGCAGGTCATGCCGGAGCCCGAAAAGCCGGATAATGGCGTGCGCCACGACCCGGATACGATCATGGAAAATTTTTCTGCCGTCAAACTGAATGAACTGGGTGTGCCGCGTTTCATCATGGCGGCAAAGAAAATGCAGCATTACCCGGATGACGACAGCACCACGCTGGAAATGCCGCGCCTGACTTCACTATCCGACGAGCGCCCGACGATACACACCGTCGCCAAAAGCGGCATTGTTTCCAGCAGGGGCGATGAGATATTTCTGCACGGAGATGTCGAGGTGCTGCGCGAAGCAAGCGGACGACAAGACGAGTTGACCCTGCAGACCGAATATCTGCACGTTGTTCCGGATCAGGACTTTGCCAGCACGGACCGCGCTGTCACCATTGTCGATGCGCGCAGCACCACCCATGCGACCGGTCTTGAGATGAACAACAAGACGCGCACCCTGAAACTGCTTTCCAAGGTAAGAAGCGAACATGTCCCAGCCCAGAAATAAATCATTATTGGCCGCCCTTTTGCTGCTCTGCACCCCGTGCTGTTTTGCCGAGCGCGCCGACAGCGACAAACCGATACACCTGGAAGCCGATCAGGTGCAGATAGATGACGCACAGCAAATCAGCACCTTCACCGGCAATGTAAAACTTTCCCAGGGCACGCTGCTGATACGCGGCGACAAGATTGTGGTGACGCAGGACCAGGACGGCTTCAAGCATGGCACGGCCTACGGAAAGACCGCCAGCTTCCGGCAAAAACGCGAGGGGCTGGACGAGTATGTCGAAGGTTATGGCGAGCGCATCGAATATGACACTCGCATGGAGACGGTGGATTTTTACGTGCAGGCGCGCCTCAAGCGGGAACGGGATGAGGTGCTTGGCGAACACATCACCTACAGTGCAAAAACCGAGATCTTCCAGGTAAACGGCTCTGACGCCAGCACGAGAACCACAGCATCCAAACGGGTGCGCGCCGTAATACAGCCCAAGCCAAAGAACGAAACGGCTCCGCTTCCCGCTGCGGACGAGCCCATTATCCCCGGTGAAATAACTGCCCCCCGACCATGAGTGAATTGCGCGCAGTCAGCCTCAATAAAAAATACGGTTCGCGTACCGTGGTACACGATGCCTCGCTGTCGCTGAAAAGCGGCGAAGTCGTCGGCCTGCTCGGGCCGAACGGTGCGGGCAAGACCACTTCGTTCTACATGATCGTGGGATTGGTCGCAGCCGACGGCGGAGAAATCTCGATTGACGGCCAGCATATCACTCACCTGCCTATCCACCGCCGTGCGCGGCTGGGATTGGGTTACCTGCCGCAGGAGGCGTCGATTTTCCGACGCCTGACCGTGGCACAGAATATTCAGGCTGTGCTGGAATTGCAGGGACTGGCCAACGGTGACATGCAGGCTCGCCAGGAAGAGCTGCTGGAGGATCTGCATATCACCCATATCCGCAACAACCCGGCCATCAGCCTGTCCGGCGGAGAGCGGCGGCGCGTCGAAATCGCGCGCGCGCTGGCAACCGATCCACGTTTCATTCTGCTCGATGAGCCGTTCGCCGGCGTCGATCCCATCGCCGTGCTGGATATCCAGAAAATTATCAGCTTTCTCAAGAAACGCAATATCGGCGTATTGATTACCGACCACAATGTGCGCGAAACGCTGGGCATCTGTGACCGCGCCTATATCATCAACGCGGGTTCCGTCATGGCGGAAGGCAAGCCGGATGAAATCATTTATAATGAAGGCGTGAGGAAAGTATATCTGGGTGAACACTTCAAGCTATGACGCGAAGGTATCCCGGGCATGACACCAGGCAATGAAACCCGCTCTCCAATTAAGATTGTCGCAGCAGCTGACGCTCACCCCTCAGTTGCAGCAGGCTATTCGTTTACTGCAACTCTCCACCCCCGATATCCATCAGGAAGTTGCCCAGATGCTGGATGAGAATCCCATGCTGGAACTGGCCGAGGAATCTGCGCCCGACGCTTTCTCTCCTGAATTCACTCCCCCCGCATCGCAAAATAACAAGTCCGAAGATGAAACAGGCCGGGGCGATGACCAGGGCACGGACGATTTCGGCAACGAACAGGCGGACTGGAATACCGGCGGCGGCATGACGCACGGTACGGACGATGAGGATGAAGCCTATCCGGAGCAGGCTGCCGAACAGGCCAGCCTGCGCGAATACCTGCATGACCAGTTGACCACCAGTTCACTGGATGAGCGTGACCGGAGAATGGTTGGCATGCTGATTGATGCCCTGGACGGGAACGGCTACCTGACGCAGGATCTGCCTGAACTGGCAGACCTGTTGCCGGCAGAACTTGATATCACACTGGATGATCTGGAAACCGCGCTGGTGCAACTGCAGCATCTGGACCAGCCCGGCCTCGGTGCGCGCAACCTGTCCGAATGCCTGGCCTTGCAGCTCAAGGCGCTTCCTGAAGACACCCCGCAGCGCGATCTGGCAATTCGTCTGGTGAGCAATCATCTGGACCTGCTCGCTGCCCATGATTTCGCCAAAATCAAAAAACTGCTGCGCTGCTCGGATGACGAGCTGCGTGGCGCGCAAAATCTGATCGTCGGCATGAACCCAAAGCCGGGCGGCTCATTCGACATGAATGTCGCCGATTACGTGGTGCCGGACGTTATCGTGGAGAAACACGGGAACAAATGGCGTGCCCGGCTCAATGCAGAAGCCATGCCCAAGTTGCGCATCAACCAGATTTACGCCAATATCCTGCAACAGCGCAACGACAGAAATTCATCGCAACTTGCCACACAGCTACAGGAAGCGAAGTGGCTGATCAAGAACTTGCAGCAGCGCTTTGAGACTATCCTGCGCGTCGCGCAGGCTATTGTGGAACGGCAGAACAATTTTTTCGAGCATGGCGAGATCGGCATGCGCCCGCTGGTACTGCGCGAAATCGCCGAGGCGCTCGACCTGCACGAATCGACGATATCGCGCAGCACCACACAAAAATTCATGCTGACCCCGCGCGGCATTTATGAATTCAAGCATTTCTTTGGCAGCGGCCTGACCACGGAAAGCGGCGGCACCTGCTCTTCCACCGCAATACGCGAACTGATCAGGCAACTGGTCAGCGCGGAGGACCGGCGCAAACCGCTTACCGACAGCCGCATGTCGGAAATTCTGGCACAGCAGGGTATCGTAGTCGCCCGGCGTACCATAGCAAAGTACCGGGACGCATTGAATATTCTCCCGGTAAATCTACGTAAATCACTTTAATAAAAAGGAGCATGACATGAACATTCATCTAACCGGACGCCATATGGACATCACCCCAGCCATCCGCGACTACGCGACCGGCAAGTTCGGCAAGATCAAACGCCATTTTGACAATGTGATTGAGGTCAATATCATCCTCTCGGTGGAAAAACTGCGGCAGAAAGCCGAGGCGACCGTCCATATCAGCGGCAAGGATGTATTCGTGGAATGTGAGGACGAGAACCTGTACGCTGCGATTGACGCGCTGGTGGACAGGCTGGACCGCCAGATCAAGAAACACAAGGAAAAGTTGTCGGCACGCCGTCATGACGATTCCGGCAAACATGTCGCAACGGAGTAATTGACCACGGGCGGTGACATGCCGCCCTTTTATCCTACTCGAGCTCACCATGAACCTGATCAGCAAAATTCTGTTACCCGACAATATCCTGCTGGATACGGAATCCACCAGCAAGAAACGTGTATTCGAACGTGTCGGGCTGCTGTTTGAAAACAATCAGCAAATTGCACGCAGTCAGGTGTTCGACAGCCTGTTTGCCCGCGAAAAACTCGGCTCGACCGGCCTCGGACAGGGTGTGGCGATCCCACACGGACGCATCGCCAAGTTGCGTGAGGCCACTGCCTCATTCGTAAAGACCACCCACCCGATCCCCTTCGATGCACCCGACGGCCAGCCGGTAAATCTGATTTTCGTGCTGCTGGTACCCGAGCGCGCTACCGAACTGCATCTGCAAATTCTCGGTGAACTGGCACAAATGTTCAGCGATACGCAGTTTCGCAATCGCCTGCTCGCCTGCGAAGATGGCGCCAGCATTCATCAGCTGTTCTACGACTGGAACAGCACGGCGTGAGGTCCCCATGAGTCAGGTCAACATCCGGCAACTCTTTGAAGACAAACAGAAACGGCTGCAGCTCAGCCGTATTGCCGGCGCGGACGGTACCGATCGCATCATCGACAGCGACAAGGTGAATGCCTCCAACAATGGCCTCATCGGCCACCTCAACCTGATCCACCCGAACTGGGTACAGGTGCTCAGCGAAACCGAACTCGACTATTTGCGCAATCTGGATCCGGCAGAACGCACCAGCGCGTTCCGCCAAATCGAGAAAAATGGCACGACCTGTTTGATTGTGGCCGGCACCGATGACATTCCGGCTGAACTGATCGCCTTTGCCGACCAGTCACATATTCCGCTATTTTGTTCGCCTAAACCCAGCGTGCACCTGATGTGGCTGATTCGCCATTATCTCGTCAAGGAACTGGCCGAATCGACCACGCGCCACGGCGTATTTCTCGATGTGCTGGGTGTCGGCGTACTCATTACCGGGGAGAGCGCGGTCGGCAAAAGCGAACTGGGGCTGGAGCTGATTACGCGCGGCAACGGGCTGGTTGCCGATGACATCGTCGAATTGCATCGCATCTCACCGGAGACACTGGAAGGAAACTGTCCAGACCTGTTACGTGACTTTCTGGAAGTGCGCGGCCTGGGCGTGCTGAACATCCGCACCATGTTCGGCGAAACGGCGGTACGGCGAAAAAAGAGCCTGAAACTTATCGTGCATCTGCACCGCCCGCAGGGTGGCGACCTATCACAAATGGAACGCCTGCCGCTCAATGCCACGTTCCAGGAAATTCTCGGTGTGAATATCAGCACCGTCAACATTCCGGTCGTTGCGGGGCGCAACCTCGCGGTACTGGTGGAGGCTGCCGCACGCAATTTCGTCATGCAACAGCGCGGCATCGACAGCACGCAGGAATTCATCATACGGCATGATGAAATGCTGCTCGGCGACTAACGGAAAACCGGATGCAACTTATCCTGATCAGCGGTTTGTCCGGTTCCGGCAAGAGCGTTGCGCTCAAGACACTGGAAGACACCGGCTTTTATTGTGTGGACAATCTGCCTGCCGAATTGCTTTTCGGTCTGGTCGAACAACTCCTGCCGTCCGGCTATCAGAACATTGCGGTCAGCGTGGACGTGCGCAACGCTCGTAGCGTGCAAGTGCTCCCCACCCTGCTACAGCAACTCATGCAGCAAAAAGGCCTGGCGGTGCATGTGCTGTACCTGGATGCGCAGACTGACACGCTGGTGAAGCGTTTTTCCGAGACGCGCCGCCTGCACCCGCTCACCGACGGGGTGCGAACGCTGCCCGAATGCGTCACCCATGAACGCGAGCTGCTTGCCGAAATCAGCAGCATCGGCCACCACATCGACACCAGTGATCTCAGTGCCAACACACTGCGCGCCTGGATCAAGCAATTCATCCGGGTGGACCGCGCGCGTCTGACGCTGCTGTTCGAATCGTTCGGTTTCAAGCATGGCATTCCGCTGGACGCGGATCTGGTATTCGATGTGCGCTGTCTGCCCAACCCGCACTATGAACCGATGCTGCGCCCGCTTACCGGGAAAGACGCCGCAGTCGTCGATTTCCTTGAAAACACGCTTGACGCAAAGAACATGTTTGACGATATTCGTCATTTTCTGGTGCGCTGGCTTCCCTGCTATATCGCCGACAATCGCAGCTATCTCACCGTGGCCATCGGCTGCACCGGCGGACAGCACCGCTCGGTGTATTTCGCCGAAAAGCTCGCGCGCCATTTCGAAAGACAGCAGCAGGTGCTGGTGCGCCACCGTGAACTCGCATGACTTCGTCCGCGCGGCCATCCTGCCGCATCTCAAACCCGGCGACTGGCTGACGCTGTTGCTCGGCGGCGCCAGTGTCGTGCTGCTCGTTCTCAATTTATGGAATGGCGGCCTCGCCGACAAGGCCATCATCCGCAGCGGCGGCAAAATATTCCGCGAAGTGCCACTGTCGCGCGACCAGCAGATCGAAGTACCGGGCCCGCTGGGCATCAGCGTCATCAGCATACAGGGACGCAGGGCGCGCATCGTCTCCGACCCCAGCCCGCGTCAATACTGTGTACGCCAGGGCTGGTTGCAGCAGGCCGGCGAAATCGCCATCTGCCTGCCCAACCAGGTCAGCGTCGAATTGACCGGCAGCGTGAAGAAATATGACAGCCTCAACTATTGAAATGCAGGAGCGAGGAGCGGGGAGCGAGGAGCGAGGGGAAACCAGCACCCCTTCCCCAACAAGGGGCGGCCGGGAGGAGTTGGAATTTTCTCAATCCTCAATCCCCGATCCTCGCTCCTCGCTCCTTCTGGACACCACTGCCGAAGACCACCACATCGCGCGCATGGCGGCGGTGGCGCTCGGGCTTACCGTACTGGAGAGCGCCATTCCGTCGCCGCTGCCCGGTGTAAAGCCGGGGCTGGCCAACATCGTCACGCTGATCGTGCTGGCACGTTACGGCTGGCGCGCCGCGGCCTGGGTTTCGCTGCTGCGCGTGGTGGCGGGCAGTTTACTGTTCGGCAGCTTTCTCGCGCCGGGTTTCTTTCTCAGCCTTGCCGGTGCGGTATGCAGCCTGCTCGCACTGGCCTTTACGCAATATCTGCCATCACGCTGGTTCGGGCCGGTCAGCCACAGTATCCATGCCGCCTTTGCACATATCGCCGGGCAGATGCTGGTCGTGTACGTCTGGTTGATCCCGCATGCCGGCATTGCCTACCTTATCCCGATCTTCGCCACGGCAGCCCTGGTGTTTGGCACGGTAAACGGGTTGATTGCGGCGCGTTTCATGGATAATGCAGAAACGGCCCACGACCTTGCAAACGGGAAGAGCACATGAAAAACAAGACCATCACATTAGCCTTTACCGGAGCCTCCGGCCTGCCTTACGGCATGCGCCTGCTGGAGTGCCTGCTCGCCAGCGGACAGCGCGTGCATCTGGTGTACTCACAGGCCGCGCAGATCGTCGCCAAGCAGGAACTGGATTTCACGCTGCCGAGCCGCCCGCAGGAGGCGGAGCAGATGTTCGCACAACGCTTCGGCCAATCCAGTGGTGAACTGAAGGTGTTCGGCATCCAGGACTGGTATGCACCGATGGCCTCCGGCTCCAACCCCGGCGACGCGATGGTGGTCTGCCCCTGCACCATGGGCACACTCGGCAAGATCGCCGGCGGCGTCAGTGACGACCTGATCGCCCGCGCCGCCGACGTGATGCTCAAGGAAAGGCGCACTTTGATTCTCGTGCCGCGCGAGATGCCGTTCTCCGCGATTCATCTGGAAAACATGCTCAGGCTGTCACACGCCGGCGCCGTCATCATGCCGCCCAATCCGGGTTTCTATCATCACCCGCAGAGCGTGCAGGATATCGTGGATTTTGTGGTGGCGCGCATACTTGATCATTTGGGTGTCGAGCAGACGCTGATGAAGAAGTGGGGGAAATAGAATTGAGCGCGAATGATGAAGTAAAGCCCTCGACCAAATTTGAACTAACAACTCTTGAAAATTATTCAGATGAGAACCTGCTTGCGGAGTTACGCCGCGTAGCCGCCGAACTCAACGGCA
Source organism: Gallionella sp. (assembly GCA_041629915.1). Classification (GTDB taxonomy): domain Bacteria; phylum Pseudomonadota; class Gammaproteobacteria; order Burkholderiales; family Gallionellaceae; genus Gallionella. Next base: position 3,368 of record JBFKMJ010000007.1, on the reverse strand, counting down.
AGCGTCTTACTCTAGAGAAGTTCAATGAGCTCTCCCGAGTTCACTCAACAACACTGCGGTACAGATTTGGCTCTTGGAAAAACGCTCTTGATCTGTAAGCGTGCAACCGTACCACCTGTCAAATCGATGGAATTTGTGCTGATGGTTTTATTGGCAGTAGTTCGTCGATGCGTCGCATAGTCCAGACGGGGAGTTTTTCCAGCGTATCTTTCAGCCAGGCGGCAGGTTCGATGCCGTTGAGCTTTGCGGTGGCGAACAGGCTCTGTATCGCGGCCGCCCGTTTTCCGGCGCGCTCGCTGCCCGCAAACAACCAGTTCTTCTTGCCGATGGCAATCGGGCGGATCGCATTTTCCACCGGGTTGTTGTCGATCGGCAGATGGCCGGTTTGCGCGTAGCGGATCAGGCTCGCCCAGCGGTTGAGGCTGTAGTCGACCGCCCGTGCCAACCCGCTGCCGTCTGCGGTCGATACCCGTAAACGGATCAACCAGTCATGCATATCCGCCAATACTGGCACACTGTTCTGCTGGCGATGCAGCGCTCGGTCGGCATGCTCCATGGCGCGAGCTTCTTCCTCAATAGCGTATAGCTTGCCAATGCGTTTCAATGCTTCTGCCGCATGCGGATGCGTGCCGCCGGCCTGCAAGTCGAAGAACTTGCGCCGCGCATGCGCCCAGCAGCCCAGCTCGGTGACGGCATGCGCCGCATCGGGGGCGAACAGCTTTTTGTACCCGCCATAGTCGTCTACCATGAGACTGCCTTCCCAGCCCCGCAAAAAGTCTCGCGCATGCTCGCCGGAGCGGCTGCTCTGGTAATCGAACACCACGATCGGCGGGCCGGTATCCAGATCGTTGCTGCGGTAGCTCCACAGATAAGCCCGCTTGGTCTTGCCCGCCCCAGGATCCAGTTGCTTCACGGGTGTTTCGTCGGCGTGCAACACCTGCCCCTGTTTGAGCAATTCCGCCAGCCGGTCGGCCAGCGGTTGCAGGGCAAAGCCCATGCGGCCGATCCATTCGCTCATGGTGCTGCGTGACAGATTCACTTGCTGCCGGGCGGCGATCTGCTCCAGCCGGTACAGCGGCAGGTGGTCCAGATACTTGCCGGTGGCGACCCAGGCCAACAGGCCGGGGGCGGCCAGCGAGCCGTCGATGACTGCTGGTGCAACGGGTGCTGCCGTGACGGTTTCGCACTGGCGGCAGGCATATTGCGGACGGATATGGCGGGTCACGAAGAACCGTGCCGGTTCGATATCCAGCTGTTCGCTGACATCCTCGCCGATTTTGACGAGATTGGACTGGCAGGCCGGGCAGGTGCAGGCCTCCGGTTCGTGGCGCACGTCGACCCGCTCCAAGTGTTCGGGCAAGACCTGGCGTCCGGCACGGGTTCTGGATGCTGCGGGCGTGGTCGGCAGTTTGAGTTCGGACTCGACGGCGGCGACATCCTGCACGATATCGTCCTCGAACAACAAGCGCTGTTCTGCGCTCATCGCCTCGCTCTTGGCGCCGTAGCGGATGCGGCGCAGGTAGGCCACTTCCTTGATCAGGGCCTGGATCTTGATGTCCTGCATGCGGATGAGTTCGGTGAGCCGGATAATTTCCGCATCGCGAAGCTGGATCGGGGGCGGCAAGACCGCGCCAGGCAGCGCTGAAGAAGTGCTCGAATCGGCCAATTTATCCAGTGAATTCATGGTGTTGATTATACCATGCGACGCCACCCAAGGGGTTGAATATGGGTAGAAATATTGGAAGATTTTGCACTAAACCCGCCAGTGTGCGGCGGGTGTCGCACACAGCCTCTGCCAGTCCACGCCGGTGGTCAGCCAGCACCATTGTTCCGCGCTCATGCGGAACAGTGTCTCATTGGAATCGGGCCAGCGGAAACTGCCCTTGTGCAGACGGCGGTGACACAGCCAGACTCCGGTACCATCCCAAATCAGCAGTTTTATGCGCGAATGTGTGCGGTTGGTAAAACCGTAGGCCGTGCCATCGCAGGGTGAACGCCCGTCCGTTTGCTGGATCAGCAGCGACAGCCGGTCCATGCTCCAGCGCATGTCCACCGGCGCCGCGTGCAAAAACACCTGTTCCGGCCGGATCATTTGAGCCACGCACCCAGCCACAGCCCAAACGCCTGCGCCTGATTGCCCGGCCAGCGGATGCTGACCCGCGCGCGGTTCTTCTCGATGCTGATCTCGATCGCATCGTCGCGGGCCGGAACCTGTGCCGGCAAGTCGACCCGCACCGCGACCAGGTTCGACGGCACTGAAGCCGCGGGTGCTGTGTGTAGTTCATTCCGGTATTGATTGATCCAGCGACGCAGCATATTGGCATTCACACCGTGCGCAAGTGCCACCGCCGAAACGGAAACGCCCGGCCGGCAAAGCGCGACCAGGCTACGCTTAAATTCAGGTGCATGTTGCCGCCGCCGGCGGACCGGATCAGATAAGCTCATGAAAGTGTCCACTAAGAAATTGGTGGACACTATGCTCTTGTCTTTCGTTTACCCCGTCAATGTGGGGGCGCTGAACGCTTACAGTGACAAGACGCTCGCAACGCGAGCTTCTTGCGGTGGACACTAACTTGCGCAGCAAGTTATGTGGTAGCCAAAGTAGGTCTGGTACGTCTGAATCGCCCCGGGTTTTCCGGAGGCTCGTTAGTTTGAGTCAGGCTGCTTCAGCCGACTCTTCCATTTGGCGATAGTATGCCATTTCAAACTCCACAGGCGGAACGTTGCCTATCGGCTCCAGAAGTCTGCGGTTATTGAACCAGTCCACCCATTCCAGGGTGGCATATTCGACAGCTTCGATGTTGCGCCAAGGGCCGCGTTTTCGAATGACCTCGGTCTTGTACAAGCCGTTAATCGTTTCGGCCAGCGCATTGTCATACGAATCACCGACGCTGCCCACCGAGGCATCGATGTCGGCTTCGGCCAGACGTTCCGTATAGCGAATCGACAAATACTGGCTACCGTGATCGCTATGGTGGATCAGTCCCTTGATCTTTTTGCGCGACCACAATGCCTGCTCCAATGCGTCAAGTACCAGGTCCGTATGCAGTGATCTGCCCACACGCCAGCCCACAATGCGTCTGGCAAAAACATCCGTTACAAAAGCAACGTATACGAACCCGGCCCAGGTAGCCACGAAAGTGATGTCCGCTACCCATAGTTGATTCGGGCGCGTGGCGACGAATCGACGGTTTACTCGGTCAACCGGCCGCAACAACGCATCATCTGCGATGGTCGTCCAGCATTTCCTGCCACGCCGGATGCCCTGTATTCCCAAGCGTTTCATCAGACGCTCGACCGTGCAACGAGCTGCGTTTATACCCTCGCGATTGAGTTGTCGCCATACCTTGCGAGCACCGTAAACCTGG
>JBFKMJ010000006.1:0-18214 GCA_041629915.1 Gallionella sp. | reverse complement strand
GGAACGGCGGTCTCCCCCTTCGAGCCTTTTCAGAATCGTCCGCATCAGATTCGATTCATGGCTTGCGATGTGTCAGTGATTCACGGGTTGCATCAGGTGTGCAATGGCCCCGGTCGGATCTGCCACAACGCAAATACGGCCGACATCCGGTACATCATGCGGATGCACGACAACGGTTCCGCCGAGTGAAACGGCTTGCCTGGCGCATTCATCGGCATCATCAACCGAGATGTAGGAATGCCAGAAGGATCCCTTTTCCGGCGTATCGGGTGTCGGGTTCATCATTCCGGCGATATCCCGGCCATTCTTCTGAAACAGCGTGTAGGTTCCGAATCGTCCCGCATCAACCTCCCTGCGTGTCCAGCCGAAAAGCTGACTGAAGAATGTGCCGCTGCTTTCCTGATCGGGCGTGACCAACTCATGCCAAATGAACGGACTCTGGTCTGACATGCAACCTCCTTCCTCGCCGCTCATTCTACCCGCATGCGTAGAGCAGTATGAAGAGACAAGGTTGCCATTTCCCTCTCTCACGGAAACAGGACATTCCTGCTTCGAATGGGGGAGTCTGGCACGCTGCTGAAGCTACCGGAATCAGCAGCGCAACAACGGCTTCTTACAACGGACTTTTTGGTGCCATCAGTTTCTTTGTTTTTTCCACGATGCCGTCGCGCCTCAACATGGCAAGATGGTCTGCATCATTGAGGGATACTATTTTGGCCAGGTAAGCAATATTTTTCTCAATCGACTCCAGATAGTAATTCCTTTCTTCCCCATATATCTCTTTGAAGTGAAATGTCAGTTTGGTGTAGATACCGTCAAGCTCACCATCAAGCTTTGCCCGTGTAATCAAATAAAATTCCTGGGTTTCCCTCAATAAGTCATGCACGTTCTGATAGTTTCCAAAGTGAGCTTCCCTAAACTCCAAATACAGGAACAACAGTTTTTCCAGATAGGCGCGATCAGCCATTTGCCCCGTCAAATCGGCAGTTTCGAGTATTTGCCCGAGCAAACGAATGCGAATATCTGGAAAATCGACTTCAGATATAACCACCCTCGGGTTGGTGCAGAGAATGATTAGTCTCAAAGGGACGAACCAGTCAGGCGTTAAACGCAGACCGGCAATATAGCGCCGCATGAATTCTATGCTTCGGGTGACATGCGTTTCCAGGAGCTGCGCTCCTGTGCCGTTTTCTTCTCCCAACCGTTGGACGTAGCCGACATCGTGCATCAGGGCGGCTATCATAATCATGGTCATCTCGTTGTCAGTGAGCTTGACTCCTGAAATATGCGCGCCATGCATCAGTCTGACAGCACACATCAAAACATCCAGAGTGTGATTCAGGTCGTGGTAAGGCGTTCTGATGGGGCCATATTCGGGATATTCGCCATGAAACAGGCGCACGATGTCATCGAATACAGTCTTTCCAAGGGAAAAATCATATGCAGGGCTGATGCGCCGGACAATATCCGTTATATTGACCCATACCTCGTCTGGATTGGTATTGGAGAAGATGCTATTTATTTCAGGGGGTGCCGGTTTATTTTGCATGACGCGATTTCAATCTCGAGTTGCATGAATAGTTACATTGCTGCGTGCCTTGTATTTATTATCATGTTGCAAGCGGATCGAATTTCCCGCCCATTGCAGCGCGGTAAGCCGCAGGTAATTTTTCCGTGAACCGCCGGGTACAGCCGTCATAGGTGTTGGTACGCCAAAGTAATAAAACGGAAGCAAATACCCTATGGCTGGCCAGATTACTCCTATTCAAGGTAAATATGTATATGCCGGATTGCCTATGCATTTCGGCATGAAAATTCAAAAGGTGCCGATCTGGGGGGCGGATTGCAAAGCCGATTAAACACCAAACGGCACTGCAACCCACTGAAATAGCTACTTAAACACCCTGGCAACGGCTTGCGCGGCTGTTTTTAGAACCCGACAGGGTTACACCCTCAATACATACGCAGATTGAGATAATTGTCAAATTAAGTCAAGTGCCATTGAGTTTTCTTCATAAAACGACTGAATGACGGTTAATGGCACACGTCGAGAGGTCAGGCAATCCTGGCCCTGGCCAGATCAGCTCATCCCGCGCTTGGCAAAATCCGCTGGGCGGAAACCGAGCAGCCACAGCACGGCAAAGTACAGACTCACGCCGCCCGCGACCAGCGCCGACAAATGCAGGATGCGCGCCCAACCGGTGCGGTCAAACCAGCTTTGCTCGGCACCCATGCCAAACCACAGCGCGAGGCCGAGCACCAGCAACGCGATGCTCACCTTGACGAAGAACTTCGCCCACCCCGGCTCCGGCTGGTAAATGCCGCGCTTACGCAGGTAGCGGAACAGGACTGCGGAATTGAAACAGGCGCCGAGTCCGATGGCGAGTGCCAGACCGGCGTGCTGCAGATGCAGGCCGAACACGAATAGCACGTTCATCAGTTGCGTGGCGACCAGTGTGGCGATACCGATCTTCACCGGCGTCCTGATGTCCTGTCGCGCATAAAAACCCGGCGCAAGGATTTTCACCAATATCATTCCGATCAACCCGATGCTGTAACCAACCAGTGCCTCGCGTGTCATCAGCACATCGTGCGCGGCGAACTGGCCATATTGAAAGAAGGTCGCCAGCAGCGGCACGGCGATCATGCCCAGCGCGAGTGCGGCAGGCAGCGTCAGCATGAAAGTCAGACGCAATCCCCAGTCCAGCAGTTTCGAATATTCCGCTACGTTGTTGTCGGCATGACATTTGGACAGTGACGGCAACAGGATGGTACCCAGTGCCACACCCAGCAAGCCGTTGGGGAATTCCATCAGCCGGTCAGCGTAATACAGCCATGACACGCTGCCGGCCACGAGGAACGAGGCGAAGATGGTGTTGATGATCAGGCTGATCTGCGCAACGGACACGCCGAACACCGCCGGCCCCATCTGTTTGATGACGCGCCACATGCCTGCATCTTTCAGGCTGAAGCGGAAGCTCGGCAACATGCCGATTTTTTTCAGGAACGGCAGCTGGAATGCCAGTTGCACGATGCCCGCGACGAACACCGCCCAGGCCAGCACCATGATTGGCGGATCGAAATACGGCGCGAACCACAATGCGCCGCCGATGAAGCACAGGTTGAGCAAAATCGGTGCGAAGGCCGGCACCCAGAACTTGTTGTAGGTGTTGAGAATGCCCGCCGCGACCGACACCAGCGAGATGAAAAATATGTACGGCGAAGTGATGCGCAGCAACTGCACGGTGAGATCGAACTTCTCTGCATCCTTGGCAAATCCCGGCGCGCTGATGTATACGAGGATTGGTGCAGCGAGAATGCCGACCAGCGTCACCGCGAACAGGATCAGCGCCAGCATGGTGGTGACGTGATCGACCAGCAGCTTGGTCTCATCCGATCCGCGCCGATTGCGGTATTCGCCGAAAATCGGCACGAACGCCTGCGAGAATGCCCCCTCGGCGAACAGGCGACGCAGCAGGTTGGGCAGTTTGAACGCGACGAAGAATGCGTCCGTCGCCGCCCCCGCACCGAATATCCGTGCGATCAACACATCGCGCACAAACGCGAGGATGCGCGAAACCAGCGTCAGGCTGCTGATGGTGGCAAGGGCTTTGAGGAGATTCATAGTCAAAGGGTCAGGTCGGGTGCTACCGGCACAACACTCGCGGAGCGGGTATCAATTTTATCAATTTGCCTCGGCTTGTCCGGCGGTGACATTCTGGAACAAGCTGTCGGCGGTTTGCGCCAGCAGCGCGACATCGAGCGTGCCGATACACTGTTCGGCCATGTCGATGCCGTCGAGAACCGAAGGTCGCTCGCTCTCATTAATCTCCCATACATCAGTTTCGTCACCCCGTGTTCTCACGGCCATCAGCGTTTCAATGGCCGCATCCAGTGTTTCGAGCGCGAGGGGAATTTGGGTCTGTTTCTGCTCGAGTGCCGAGCGCACCACCGAAATGGCCGCCGCCAGCCGCCCGAATGAGGTGACATTAAACTGCCCGAGATATGCGGCCTGGTAGGCGGCGTGCATGTCCATCGCATAAATGTCTTTCAGGCCACGAGTGACCGGGACGCGCAACGAGGTTCTTTTTTTCATCGATATTCTTCCTTGAAGTTATTACCGGCAAAAACCCGAAACATGGTTCATCAACCTGCAGCCAGCGTTGCCATCACCTCTTCGTCGCTCACTTGCGGAAAAGACTGATAGAACTGCCCGACCGCGTAGAACATCGCCGGCGCGCTGAGGCACACCACTTCATCGGCATAAGGTTCCACCCTGGCCAGCGTATCCGGCGGCGCCACCGGCACGGCACAAATAAGTTTTTGCGGATGTCTGGCACGCAGCGCGTGCAATGCGGCGATCATCGTGGCGCCGGTCGCGAGGCCGTCGTCCACGACGATGACAATGCGTCCCGCCGGATCGAGCGGCGGGCGCACCGGCGTGTAACTGGCGCGCCGCGCGCGCATCACCTCAAGCTGTGCGACCTTCTCGGCTTCGACATATTGCGAACTGCCGCCCGCCCGTTCCGCATGTTCGCCAAGATAGGTCCAGCCGGTCTCGTCCACCGCACCCAGTGCGAGTTCCGGGTTGCCCGGCGCGCGCAGCTTGCGCACCAGCACCACGTCCACTTCGCCGCCCAGCGTCTCGGCGATGATCCTGGCCATCGGCACCGCACCGCGCGGAATCGCCAGCACCAGCGGATTCCGGCCGCGATATTGCACCAGTGCTTCGGTCAATCTGAGTGCTGCATCTTCACGATCACGAAACATCATCGCCCAGCCCCCCTTTCCAGCCCTGCCCAACAAACCGCGATCAGTTTACCCGCTGTCGCCGCGCCTCGAACAGGCAGATGCCGGCGCTCACCGAAACATTCAGGCTTTCCACGCTGCCCAGCATCGGGATGCGCACCAGCTCGTCGCAGGTCTCGCGCGTCAAACGGCGCAACCCTTCGCCTTCCGCGCCCAGCACCCAGGCCAGCGCGCCCTTGTGCTTGAAGCCATGCAGATCCTGTTGCGCTTCACCCGCCGCACCGACCACCCAGATATCGCGCTCCTGCAATTCGCGCAGCGTGCGCGCCAGATTGGTGACGGTGATATAGGGAACGGTTTCCGCCGCGCCGCAGGCCACCTTTTCCACCGTCGCGGTAATGCCGACCGCACGGTCTTTCGGCGCGATCACCGCATGCACGCCGAACGCATCTGCGCTGCGCAGGCATGCGCCGAGATTATGCGGATCCTGCACCCCGTCCAGCACCAGCAGCAACGGCGGCTCCTCCAGCGTATCCAGCACATCGTCCAGATGCTGAACGCGGCGCGCCGCATCCACGCGCGCGGCAACACCCTGATGGCGGCCACTGCCGGCCATGCCGTCGAGCCGTTTTGCATCAACCGGGATCATGCGCACCCCGTTGGCTTCCGCCAGTTTGATCAGCTCGCGCATGCGCGGATCGTTGCGCTGCGCCTGCAGATAGATTTCCAGCACACCATCCGGATTCTGGCGGATGCGTGAAGTGACTGCATGAAAACCGTAGATCAGACGCAAATCAGCCATGTTTGCTTTTCCCGCCCCTGGATTTCTTTGGTGCCTTTTTTTTCGCCGCTTTTGGAATTTCGGCATGACCGGCTTTTTCACTCTCCTCATGCAGCACGAAATCGATCTTGGTGCTTTCCATATCCACCTTGACCACGCGCACCTGCACACGGTCGCCAAGACGGTAGCGTTGTCCGGTGCGCTCGCCGAGCAATTGATGTTTGGTCGCCTCGAAATGGAAATAATCCTTGCCGAGTTCGGAGATATGCACCAGCCCCTCCACATACAGATCGTCCAGCGAGACAAACATGCCGAAACTGGTGACCGAGGAGACCGTGCCGGTGAACACGCTGCCGAGATGATCGCGCATGTAGAAACATTTCAGCCAGGCCTCGACATCGCGCGTGGCATCGTCGGCGCGGCGCTCGGTTACCGAGCAATGCGCGCCCAGCTCGCTCCATTTGCGCGCCGGCTTGTATTGCTTGCCGTGCAGCACCGCCTTGATGGCGCGGTGCACCAGCAGGTCGGGATAGTGGCGGATCGGCGAAGTAAAATGGGTGTAAGCCTCATAGCCCAGACCGAAGTGGCCGACATTCTCGGGCTCATACTTTGCCTGTCGCAGCGAACGCAGCATCACGGTTTGCAACAGCCCATGATCGGGACGACCCTTGATGCTCTTGAGCAACTTCGAGTAATCGGCGGCCTGCGGTTCTTCACCGCCGCCCAGTTGCAGGCCGAATTCCTTCATGAATTCGCGCAACGCCTCCAGCTTCTCCGGTGTTGGCCCCTCGTGAATACGGTACAACACGGTGTGTTTGTGCTCCTGCAGATAGCCCGCCGCGCAAACGTTGGCTGCGAGCATGCATTCCTCGATCAACTTGTGCGCGTCATTGCGCACCACCGGCACAATGCGCTCGATCTTGCCCTGATCGGTAAAAATCATCTGGGTCTCAATCGTCTCAAAATCGATCGCGCCGCGCTTCGCGCGCGCCTTCAGCAGCTTCTGGAACAGCTCGTAAAGGTGCTGCAAATGCGGCACGATGGCCGCATTTTTTCCGGCCAGCTCGCCATCGGGCTGCGCCAGCATCTCGGCGACCTGGGTGTAAGTCAGGCGCGCATGGGAATACATCACCGAGGGGTAGAAGCGGTACTTGCCGATGTCACCGCTGTTGCTGACATGCATGTCGCACACCATGCACAGGCGATCCACCTGCGGGTTCAGCGAACACAAGCCATTGGACAACTCCTCCGGCAACATCGGAATCACGCGGCGCGGGAAATACACCGAATTGCCGCGCAAAATTGCCTCGCGGTCCAGCGCATCGTTGGTCTGCACATAGTGGCTGACGTCGGCGATCGCCACCACCAGCCGGTAGCCGCCTTTTTCCGGTGCGCAGTACACCGCATCGTCGAAGTCGCGCGCGGTTTCGCCGTCAATGGTGACCAGCGGTAGATTGCGGATATCCTCGCGCCCGGCCCAGTCATCCGGCTTGACCTTGGGCGCAAAGCGCTTGGCCTGTTTTTCCGCGTCCTCGGGAAACTCGTACGGCAAGTCGTGCTTGCGCAGCGCAATTTCAATTTCCATGCCGGGGTCGGCATAATTACCCAGCACCTCGACAATGCGGCCGATCGGCTGGGCATGCTTATCGGGATGCTTCATGATCTCCAGTATCACCACCTGGCCTGCCTTGGCGCCGCCCGTCTCACCAGCAGCAACCAGAATATCCTGACTGATACGGCGGTTTTCCGCGACTACGTAGTGGATACCGTGCTCTTCGAACAGACGGCCGACGACACGGGTGTTGGTGCGTTCCAGCACCTCGACGATCTTGGCCTCCGGGCGCCCGCGCCGGTCCACGCCGCTCTGCCGCACCATCACGATGTCGCCGTGCAGCGCCTTGTGCATTTCCTTCTCACTGAGGAACATGTCGGGGCTGCCGCACTCCGGAATCAGGAAACCGAATCCATCCGCATGGCCCTGCACCTTACCCTTGATGAGATCGAGCTTGCCCACCACGCAAATGGCGCGTTTGCGGTTGCGCATGATTTGCCCGTCGCGCTCCATGGCCCGCAGGCGGCGCGCAAACAGGTCCGTTTCGTGCTCTTCAATATGCAGCAAATGCAGTAATTCCTCATCATTGACCGGCCCGCCCTGCTCCACCAGTATCTGCATAATGAATTCGCGGCTCGGCAGCGGATGCTCGTATTGCTCGCGTTCACGTTCCAGATGGGGGTCTTGCAAACGCAAGTTATTTTTCTTTTTCATTGACAATAAATCCTTTAACAATTAAATTGCGCGCCTTCATCAAAAAGCCCAGATGGCGGAATTGGTAGACGCGCACGGTTCAGGTCCGTGTGCCGCAAGGTGTGGAGGTTCGAGTCCTCTTCTGGGCACCAGGATAATGACATGGCTCGCGCAAGCGGGCCATTTTCCTTGTATGACCATGCCCCTCCCGGGCACCCGTTATAAACTTCAACGCAAAAACGAAAAACGCAGAGCCCGGTGCGCGCTGCGTTTTCTTGTATTACCCGTTGCGGCCGCCGGCCTATTCAAACGGGTGGCGCAGCACGATGGTTTCATCACGATCGGGCCCGGTCGAAACCATGTCCACCGGCACTCCGCAGACCTTCGCAATGCGCTCCAGATAGTTGCGCGCGGCCTGTGGTAGCGCTTCATAGCGTTGCACACCTAGCGTACTTTCACTCCATCCCGGCATTTCCTCATACACGGTCTGGCAATCCGCTAATGCGTCGGCGCCCGCCGGCAGAATATCGCTTTCCACACCATTGATACGATAGCCGACACCAATGCGCACGTTTTCCATGCCATCCATCACATCCAGCTTAGTGATACACAGGCCGGTCACGCCATTGATCTGGATCGAACGCTTGAGCGCGGCGGCATCGAACCAGCCGCAACGGCGTGCGCGTCCGGTGGTGGAACCGAATTCATGACCGCGCTGAGCCAGGCCTGCGCCTATCGGGTCGCATTTATCCACGGCATCATACAGTTCCGTGGGGAACGGACCGGAGCCAACACGCGTCGTGTAAGCCTTGGTGATGCCCAGCACATAGTTGAGCATCTGCGGCCCCACTCCGGCGCCGGCACAGGCCGCACCGGAGATGCAGTTGCTGGAAGTCACAAACGGGTAAGTGCCGTGATCGATGTCCAGCAACGCGCCCTGCGCACCTTCAAACAGCAGGCTCTGGCCCGCCTGATGGGCTTCATACAGGGCGCGCGGTACGTCCATCACCAGCGGTTTGATGCGCTCTGCCAGCACCAGTGTGTCGTCCAGGGTTTTCTGGAAATCGACCGTTGCGGCCTGAAAATAATTTTTCAGCACGAAGTTGTGATAATCCAGCACCTCGCCCAGTTTGGCGGCAAAACGCTCGCGATGGAAAATGTCCTGCAGGCGGATTGCGCGGCGTGCCACCTTGTCTTCATAGGCCGGTCCGATGCCGCGGCCGGTGGTGCCGATCTTGGCATCGCCTTTCGCCAGCTCGCGCGCTTTGTCGATCGCCTCGTGATAGGGCAGAATCAGCGGGCAGGCTTCGGAAATTTTCAGGCGGCTGTAAATATCGATTCCGGCCTGCTGCAACTGGTCCATTTCCTTGAGCAGGGCCGGCGGTGACAGCACCACGCCGTTGCCGATATAGCACATGACGTGGTCGCGCAGGATGCCGGACGGGATCAGGTGCAACACCGTTTTTTTGCCGCCGATGACCAAAGTATGGCCGGCATTGTGTCCGCCCTGGAAACGCACCACGCCATGCGCATGATCGGTCAGCCAGTCGACAACCTTGCCCTTGCCCTCATCGCCCCACTGGGTACCGATTACCACTACGTTCTTAGCCATTACCAAGCTTCCAATCCTGAAAAATCAAAGGGCGACAAGCTGCCACGTCCCGTCACGCAGCACCAGTTCGCGATCACACTGCAATTCCCTGCGCAATTCCCTGTCGCCGAGCAAATCGACCACCACTGCTTCGCCCGCCGCGCGCAATTGCGCAATCCTGTCGCTCAATGCGGCATCGTCCAGATGCGGCGCGCATATTCCTGTTCCGGGCGTCCGTGCCGTCAACAGGCTGTACAACTGGCGCAAATCCATGCTGAATCCGGTGGCGGGACGCGCGCGTCCGAAACTGCTGCCAAGATCATCGTAGCGCCCGCCCAGGGCAATCGCATCGTGACTTCCGGTCTGGTAGGCGGCAAACACCATGCCGCTGTGATAGTGATAGCCGCGCAGGTCGGCAAGATCGATGCCGACGCGCGCAACCAGCGGCTGCAAGCGGACACAGGCCGTTTGCAGCATATCCAGCGCGGTGCGTATATCGGGCTGATCGGGCAACTGCCGGCGCGCACGGGCCAGCACTTCGTCGCAACTTCCGTACAGGGTGGGCAACGCCAGCAAAGCATCGCGCAGGGCCGCATCCAGCGTCTGCGTCAATGTCTGCAACGTCGCGCTGTCCTTGCCCTGCAGTGCCGCAAACAACCCGTTCTCCAGCTCCCGGTCAAGCCCGGCGTGGCTCACCAGCGCGCGAAACACGCCGACATGCCCGAGATCGAGATGGACATTACCGATTCCAAGCAAGGCCAGGGATTCCAGCATCAGTTGCTGTATTTCCAGATCGCTTTCCAGCCCGCCGTGCCCATAAAGCTCGGCACCGATCTGCAACAGTTCGCGGGTGCGGGTCAGGCCGACCGGCTGGGTATGCAGCACGCTGCCCGCGTAACACAGACGTGTCACGCCCTGCCGGTTGAGCAGGTGCGCATCAATGCGCGCCACCTGCGGCGTGATATCGGCGCGCAATGCCAGGGTACGACCACTCAGCTGATCGACCAGCTTGAAGGTGCGCAGGTCCACATCGCGGCTGTCGTCGATCAGCAACGACTCGACATATTCCAGCATTGGCGGTGCGACCAGCTGATAGCCATGCACGCGCATCAACTCGAGGCACTGTGCGCGCATCTCCTCGATGCGCCACGCCTCGTCGGGCAACATGTCCTGTATGTATTCCGGCAACAACCAGTTCGGCATTTATTTCACCCAGTAAATCAGCAACAAACCGCTCAACATGAGCGTCAGGCCGAGAAAGCGCAATTGCCCATCCTGAAACTGTGTCAGTTTGTGCAACATCTCACGCCAGGCGGAAGGAAACAGGAACGGCATCATGCCTTCTAGGACCAGCATCAACCCAAACGCCATCAGCAAATATTCAAGCACGATGTTGCGCGGTCATTACCTGCCCGGTTTGCCGGCGCTCTTCAGATACTTGAAAAAGGCCGAGCTCGGATCGATCACCATCACGTCATTCTTGTCCTTGAAGCTTTGCTTGTAGGCTTCCAGGCTGCGATAAAACGAATAAAACTCGGGATTCTGTCCGAATGCGGCCGCATATAAGGCGGAAGCCTTGGCATCGCCCTCACCCTTGGTCTTCTGCGCGTCGCGATAAGCTTCGGCCAGAATCACCTCGCGCTGCTTGTCGGCATCGGCCTTGATCTTCTCGCCCTCCGCCGCACCGGAAGCGCGCAATTCATTGGCGACACGTTTGCGTTCGGCATCCATGCGGCGATAGACCGAGTCGCTGATTTCCAGCGGGAAATCGACGCGCTTCAGGCGCACATCCAGCACTTCCACGCCGATCTTGCGCGCATCGCTGTCGGTCTTGGTGCGCAGCACTTCCATGATCTTGTCGCGTTCGCCGGACACCACTTCATTGATGGTGCGCTTGCCGAACTCCTCGCGCATGCTGGAATTGACGGTCTGCAGCAAACGCGTCCTGGCGCGCTCTTCATCGCCGCCGACGCTGATGTAATACTGCTTCACATCCACAATGCGCCACTTGATGAAGGAATCCACCATCACGTTCTTCTTTTCTGCGGTGATGAAGCGTTCCGGATCGACGGTATCCAGCGTCAGGATGCGCGAGTCAAAGAAGCGCACATTCTGAACCAGCGGTATCTTGAAGCCAAGTCCGGGATCTGTCTTGATGCGGATTGCCTCGCCCAGCTGGAACACGATCGCGCTTTGGCGTTGATCCACCACGAACATGCTCATGCTCAGCACAACCAGCACGGCAACCGCCCCTATTAACACATTAGTCGTACTCTTGTTCATTAGCGTGTCCCCCTGTCGCGACTGAGCAACGAGTCTCTTGCCCGTTGCGCGGCGGTGTTATCGCTGGACTCCGAAGTGACCGCTGCCGCCCCTGCGGCCGCAGTGCCCGGGCGCGAGCTTTCTATCAGCTTATCCAGTGGCAGATACAGCAAACTATTGCCGTTCTTCTGATCGACCATCACCTTGCTGACGTTACCCATTACCTGCTGCATCATATCCAGATACATGCGCTCACGTGTCACGGCGGGTGCCTTTTCGTACTCGAACAGTATCTGTTTGAAGCGGCTGGCATCACCCTCGGCATTGGCGATCACACTCTGCTTGTAACCTTGCGATTCCTGTATCAGACGTGCCGCCGTACCGCTTGCGCGTGGTATCACATCATTCGCATAGGCCTGGCCTTCGTTTTTCTGCCGTTCGCGATCCTGGCCGGCCTTCACTGCATCATCGAAGGCAGCCTGCACCTGCTCGGGCGGCTGGGCGTTCTGCATGGTCAGCTTGCTGATCAGGATGCCGGATTTGTAGCGATCCAGGATGTCCTGCATCAATTTGGTCGCCGAGGCGGCCACTTGCTCGCGCCCTTCATACAGCACGAAGTCCATCTTGCTCTTGCCAACCACTTCTCGAATTGCGGTTTCCGCAGCCTGACGCACGTTCTCGTCGGGCATACGGTTATTGAACAGATAGTCGGCCGGGTCTTTGAGGAAGTACTGCACGGCGAACTGAATATCGATGATGTTTTCATCTTCGGTCAGCATCAACGATTCTTTCAGCATCTTGTTTTTGACGTTGTCGCGATAACCGACTTCCACCGTTCTGACCTGGCTCAGATTGACAACCTCCACGGTCTCGACCGGGAACGGGAAATGCCAGCGTGGGCCGGGTTCCGTCGCCTCGAGATATTTGCCAAAGCGCAATACCACACCGCGCTGACTGGCATCCACGATATAAAATCCGCTGGCCGCCCAGATCAGCATGGCAATCACGGCGATCAAACCCAGACCGGGTCCGAATTTCTGCGGCGGCTCATTACCGTCGGATTTGCCATTACCGCCCTTACCGCCCTTGCCGCCCATCATGGCGGCAACTTTCTCATTGAGCTTGCGCAGCAAATCTTCCAAATCGGGGGGCCCACCGCTGTTCCTGTTGCCCCATTGCGGGTCATTCATTCCCATAATTCATCCTCACTAATAGGTTTGTTGGCTGTTTCAAGTGATTGACGCGCAACCTTGGTTTCAGCCATGGCCAACCGCAAACCATCCATGCCTGCGCCAGTTCTGGCGCTCAAAAAAACGCGGTTAATTCTATCATAGTCGCCACGCAGCACGCTTGGCGGCAGGCCCTGGAGATCAATTTTATTGAACACCAGAATTTGCGGAATATCCGCTGCGCCAATCTCCGCCAGCACCTTGTTGACTTCGGCAATCTGATCGTCCCGATTGGTATTATTGACATCCACCACATGCAGCAACAAATCGGCCTGCACGGTCTCTTCCAGCGTGCTACGAAAGGCCGCCACCAGGGAATGCGGCAAATGACGGATGAACCCGACGGTGTCCGACACCACGATCTCGCCCTGCCCTTCAGTAAACATGCGGCGCGAGGTCGTATCGAGCGTGGCGAACAACTGGTCGGCCACATAGGCATCGGCACGGGTCAGCCTGTTGAACAACGTGGACTTGCCCGCGTTGGTGTAACCGACGATGGACACCGACAACACATCGGCACGGCTGCGTGCCCGGCGTTGCACCGCGCGCTGGCGCCTGAGTTTCTCCAGGCGATCCTTCAGCAAATGGACACGTTTTTCCAGCTTGCGCCGGTCCAGTTCCAGCTTGGTCTCACCGGGACCGCGCGCGCCCACCGCAAATTTCTGCTGCCCCATACCGACACCCTGCCCGACCAGGCGGGTGGCAAGATACCTGAGTTGCGCCAGCTCAACCTGAACCTTGCCTTCATGGCTTTGCGCGCGCTGCGCAAAAATATCCAGGATCAGCATGGTCCGGTCGATAACACGCGTATTCAATTTGGCAATCAGATTGCGCATTTGCGCGGGAGAGAGGTCGTGATTGA
The DNA here is from genome assembly GCA_041629915.1 of Gallionella sp. Taxonomy (GTDB): domain Bacteria; phylum Pseudomonadota; class Gammaproteobacteria; order Burkholderiales; family Gallionellaceae; genus Gallionella. The sequence continues at coordinate 4,495 of JBFKMJ010000006.1, read as the reverse complement.
AAATCACCAGCGGCACTTCCATCCGCTCCACGATTTCGGCAATTTCCTGGACTTTGCCGCTGCCGGCAAACAGGGCCGCATCAGGGCGCTGCCGCTTGCCCTCGACGACAGCCAGCGTGCTCACCCCGGCTGTCTCGGCCAGCAAGCGCAACTCTTCCAGACTTTCGCCGTAGTCGCTCTCGCCAAAATCAATGCTGACCAACACTGCGCCATCAGCGCCAGCGGGCGTTTGCTGCATTATTCGGAAGCGTCTGGGTAGGGAATACTGACCGCTCGTGCCGGGACAATGGTGGAAATGGCGTGTTTGTAGACCATCTGCGTGACAGTGCTCTTCAGCAACACGACATACTGATCGAACGATTCGACCTGGCCTTGCAGCTTGATGCCATTTACCAGATAAATGGCAACCTGCACATGTTCTTTGCGCAGCGCATTGAGAAATGGGTCCTGCAGTTGCTGTCCTTTTGTACTCATATTATTGTTTTTGCTTTTATTTAGTTAGGAACGGATTGGCACTCTACTGGATTTTGGCGCGGCTGTGAATAGATTCAGCCGGAATAAATTGGCGTCCCCAACGAGATTCGAACTCGTGTTACCGCCGTGAAAGGGCGATGTCCTAGGCCTCTAGACGATAGGGACGTGTTTCTTTGGTGGAGGAAAGCGGGATCGAACCGCTGACCTCTTGCATGCCATGCAAGCGCTCTCCCAGCTGAGCTATACCCCCGTACCTCGAAAGAGCGCGCATTATAGTGATGCGACCTATGCTTGTAAAGCGGACAACGCCTTATCCGTGATAACAGACCAACCCGAACATGGACAGGCGCCTCCAGCACGGGGCGAGCCCGAAAAAATGCGAGCCCGGGTCACGGGCAATCACGATTCAGTGCAGATTGATGATGCGCCAGCCATGCTGCTCGGCATGCGCACGCAGCGTGGCATCCGGATTTGCCGCGACCGGCTGTTTCACCCTGCACAACAACGGCAGGTCATTGAGCGAGTCGCTGTAGAACGTGCTGCCGGCAAAGCCCTCCAGACTCCAGCCTCGTGCGGCCAGCCAATTTTCCAGGCGTACGATTTTGCCTTCGCGGAAGCACGGCACATCAGACACGTTCCCGGTGAATTCACCCTGCTTGTGTTCCGGCTCGGTAGCAATCAGGTTTTCGACACCGAATTCGCGCGCAATCGGCGCAGTGACGAAACTGTTGGTGGCGGTGATGATCACGCAGATATCGCCCGCGGCACGGTGTCGATTGACCAGGTCGCGCGCCGGCTGTTCAATCATCGGCAGCACGCTCTCCCGCATGAATTGTTGATGCCACGCATCCAGCGTCTTGCGGGAATGGCGCGACAGCGGTTTCAGCTGAAAATCCAGAAACTCGTGAATGTCCAGCGTCCCGGCCTTGTAGTGTTCGTAAAACGCGAGGTTCCTGGCTTCGAACAGTTCGCGGTCGAGCACGCCAATGCGGATTAAAAATTGCGACCACTCGAAATCGCTGTCGCCGTTCAGCAGTGTGTTGTCCAGATCGAATAACGTCAGATTCAATTTCAGTTGCCTTTCAAAAAACAGCATTCGCAGATTAAGCGGACCAACACGGATAACACATCCCGGGCACTCTCAAATTTTCCGCACAGACCCGCAGCCACCTTCCAGCATGTCGCTGACAATCCATGAAATCTGCGGATTGAACTGCACTTCAACTCCCACGCATAATCTCCTTGAGCAACGGCACCGACGGCGCGCGATGCAGACGCAACGAATGTTCGTCCAGCGCGTCCAGCGCCGCCATCAGGCTGGGTAGATCGCGGCGCCCGTGACGCAACAGATATTGCGTAACTTCCGGCGGCAGCGCAAACCCGCGCGACTGCGCATGCTGCACCAGCGCCCGGGCTTTTTCCTCCTCGCTCAGGCTATGCACCTGATATACCAGCCCCCACCCCAAACGGGTGCGCAGATCGTCGCGCAACGCCAGATGCAGCGGCGATTGCGTGCCGCTCACCAGCAGCATACCGCCGTTGTCGCGCAGCCGGTTGTAGAGTCCGAACAGTTCGATTTGCGCCGCATCATCAAGACATTCAGCATCGTCCACTGCCACCACTTCGGCGGGTTGCGGCACGCTACCCCGCGCATAAACAGCTTTACGCTGCCTGTCCAGTGCGGTGTGCACGCAGGCCTGCAGCAGGTGGCTCTTGCCGCTGCCGGGCTCACCCCACAGATAGAAACACCGTTCGCTGCTGCTGCCGGAAAGTGCATGGCGCAAGGCCGAAAGCAACTCGAGGTTACGGCCTGCGACAAAATTGTCGAGGGTCGGCAGGCTATCGGGAGCAATGTCGAGCAGCAACTGGCTCATGGCTCACGATACATAGAGCTTGCCAGATAGGCGGCCTTGGCGTGGCGCAGCGCGACCAGCAAAATGGCGGACAGCGGCAATGCCAGCAGCAGGCCAAAGAAGCCGAACACCTGCCCGAAGGCGAGCAGTGCAAAAATCACCGCCAGCGGATGCAGACCGATACGATCACCGACCAGCCACGGCGTGACCAGCATGCCTTCAAGCAATTGCCCCGCGCCAAATGCGGCCCACACCAGAAGCACACTGCCGAAGCCGGAGAACTGCATCACCGCCGCCAGCGTCGCCAGCGCCAAGCCGAGAATCATGCCCAGATAGGGCACGAACACCAGCATTCCGGCAAGAATGCCGATGGGCAGCGCAAACTCAAGTCCGGCCAGCCACAGCACCGTCACATAAAACACGCTCATCAGCAGCATCACGGAAATTTGCCCGCGCAGGAATTCCGCCAGCACCCGGTCCACCTCAGAGATGACTTCCGTCACCTTGCCGTGCCAGTGGCGCGGAACAAGAAGATCGAGACGCGCCGCCAGATCATCCCAGTCGCGCAACAGGTAGAACATCGCCACCGGAATCAGCAGCAGATTGACCAGTATGCCGATGATCGCGCCGCCACCGCTGCCGAGCCACGGCAGCAGCTTCCCGGCAGTCCCGCCCGCGCTTTGCCAGTTATTCAGCACTGCATCTTTTACCGCCTGACTGTCCCAGTGAATATCCGTTCCGAACCACACCTGCAATTGCGGCAACAGGCGCGTGCGCAATGCCTCGATCCAGTCCGGCAGACGCGCCATGAACAGGCTGATCTGCTTTTCCAGCAGCGGCAGCATGATCAGCAACAGCAAACCGAACAGCAGCAGCAAACCAATCATCACCAGCGTCACCGCCAATGCACGCGGCACTCTTCTGGCGCTCAGCCGCCTCACCAGCGGGTTGCAGATATAGGCAAGGATGCCCGCCGCGACAAACGGCGTGAGTATCGGACTGAGCAGATACAGCAATACGGCGGCGACGGCAGTGAAGGATAACCACTGCATGACGGCAAAGCGGGATAAGGTCATTTCGGGTAAAATTCGCAAGGATATTTGTGGCACTTTACCTTCTAGAAAGCGAGAACTCAACTTGAGCCAACCCAGTTCACTGTCTTACCGCGATGCCGGCGTCGATATCAATGCGGGCGACCGCCTGGTCGAGAACATCAAACCGTTTGCCAAACGCACCCTGCGCCCGGAAGTACTGGGCAGCATCGGCGGTTTCGGCGCGCTGGTGGAGATTTCCAAGAAATACCGCGAGCCGGTACTGGTGTCCGGCACCGATGGCGTTGGCACCAAACTCAAGCTCGCCTTCGAACTGAACCGCCACGACACGGTCGGCATCGACCTGGTCGGCATGAGCGTCAATGACATTCTGGTGCAGGGCGCGGAACCGCTGTTCTTTCTCGATTACTTTGCCTGCGGCAAACTCGATGTGGATGCTGCCACCGAGGTCATCAAAGGCATCGCATTCGGCTGCGAACAGGCCGGCTGCGCGCTGATTGGCGGCGAAACTGCCGAGATGCCCGGCATGTATCCGGAGGGGGAATATGATCTTGCCGGCTTTGCCGTCGGGGTGGTGGAAAAGGCCAACATCATCAGCGGCGCCGACATCAAACCCGGCGATGCGATCATCGGCCTCGCCTCGAACGGCGCGCATTCCAACGGCTATTCGCTGGTGCGCAAGATCATCGAGCGCAACCAGCCCGACCTGAATGCAAAATTCGACGGGGAGCGCACGCTGGCCGACTGCATCATGGCGCCAACGCGCATCTACGTGAAACCGCTGCTGGCCCTGATGCAATCCCTCACCGTGAAGGGCATGGCGCACATTACCGGTGGCGGCCTGCTGGAAAACGTGCCGCGCGTGCTGCCGGACAATGTCGTTGCACAACTGGACGGCAAGGCGTGGCACACCCCCAAACTGTTCGACTGGCTACGCGAGATGGGTAACGTCGCGCAGCAGGAAATGTACCGCACCTTCAATTGCGGCATCGGCATGGTAGTGATCGTGAGCAAAGATGATGCGGACGCCGCACTGGCACAGCTCAACGCCGCCGGCGAAACGGCCACTGTCATTGGCACGATACGCGCGCGCGTAGAAGCCGAGGCGCAAACATT